>JAEXUU010000028.1 GCA_023452965.1 Pseudomonadota bacterium
GGGGCCGAGCGGCTGCTGCGACGGATTGGGCAGGCTCCAGGCGCCGGCAGCATAGAGGCCGGCGACAACCAGGAAGAACAGCCCGGCGACGAGTTCGTTGACTTTCATGCGCGGCTTGACCCGGGAAACGGGCGGAGCGCCATGGGCCGGCGCTCCGCGGAAGGTTGAGGGCGGAGAGCCCGCTGCTACTGGCGCAGGCGCAGGCCGAGCGCGCCCATGATCTCGCCGTTGTTCTTGTGCTGCGTGGCGAGGAACTCGCCGAAGGCCGGGCCCTTGGCGAAGGCATGGCCGAAGCCGCGCTCGGCGAGGAACTTCTTGTACTCCTCGGAATTCGCGACCTTGGCGGCCGCCTCGACCAGCTTGGCGGTGACGTCCGCCGGCAGGCCGGCGGGAGCCGCGAGCCCGCGCCAGGTGCCGCCCTCATAGTCCTTGCCGATCGCGTCCTTGACGGTCGGGACCGCCGGGAAGGCGCCGATCTTCTCTTTCGACATTACCGCGAGCGACTTGACCCGCCCGGCATCGAACATCGGCTTGCCTTCCGGCAGCGAGGACGGGACGATCTGCACGCCGCCGGAGGCCAGCTCCTGGAAGCCCGGCGCCGCGCCCTGGCTCGGCACGACCACGACCGCCTTGGGGTCGATGCCCTCGAGCTGGAGCAGGCCGGCGAAGGCGAGGTGATAGGCGGCGCCCGCCGCCATGCCGGAGAGCTTGTACTTGCCGGCCGGCTGCTTCTTGATGTCGTCGAGCGCAGCGCGCAGATCGGCCCAGGGCGAGTTGGCCGCGACGTTGAAGGCGGCGGAATCGAAATTCACCAGCGCGATCGGCGTCAGCTTCTCATAGGTGAAGGGCGCGGTGTTCGACCAGTAGAAGGTCGTGACCTCGGCCGTGGCGAGGCCGATCGTGTAGCCGTCCGGCTTGGCGTTGACCATTTCGGTGTGGCCGACGACGCCGCCGCCGCCGGTGCGGTTGACGACGTTGACGGGCTTGCCCAGCTCCTTCTCGAGACCAGCGGCTACCATGCGCGCGACCGCGTCGGTGCCGCCGCCCGCGGCCCAGGGCACGACCAGCGTGATCGGGCGCTCGGGCCAGGCCGCGCTCGCCGAGAAGCTCGTGGCCGCGAAGGCGGCCGCCATCATCAGGCTCTTCAGTTTCATTTCGTTCTCCCTAGGGTTTGTCGTTGTCGGTTCGCGCCGGCTTCAGGCTGCCGGAGAGAAGGTGCTGCTGGGTGTAGCCGAGCAGATGCTCCATCGCCCGGCGCGCCCGCTCGGGGTCGCGAGCGGAAATCGCCTGCGCCACGGCGGCGTGATTGGGCAGGTTGCCGCTGAAAACGCCGACCGTGATGTCGAAGAGCGCGCTCAGGATGGTGTCGATCACGCCGCGGAAGCTGCGTAGGATCGGGTTGTGCGTGGCGTCGATGATGGCGAGATGGAAGGCCTTGTCAGCGGCGATGGCGGCGGCCGGATCGTCCTGCCCGCGCTCCATCGCGGCGAGAGCCGCCTCGATCCGCGCGCAGTCTTCGGCAGTCGCACGCTCGGCAGCGAGGGCCGCCGCGGCCGGCTCGATAATGGCGCGGGTCTCGTCAAGCGCCAGCAGGATCTCGTCACCGAGCCCGTCGCCGCCACGCAGCCAGGTGAGCACGTCGCGGTCGAGCATCGACCAGTCATGGGCGGGACGGACATGGGTGCCGTGGCGCGGCCGGACGCTGACCAGCCCCTTGGCGGCCAGCATCTTCACGGCTTCGCGGACGACGCCGCGACCGGCCTGGTAGCGCGCCTCGAGCTCGTGTTCGGGCGGCAGCGCCTCGCCGGGGGCGACCTCGCCGCGCACGATCGCCGCGCCGAGATGGGCGACGATCGCACCGATCTTGCCGGGCTTGGCGCCGCGCCGCATTCCGCCTCCCTGACTTCGCCTTGTTGGCTTCGTGCCAGTTCCTTCGCACAGCGCCGGACTGCTCGCAACTATTCATCCGATGTTTAACATCCGATCTTTGTGCCATGCCGGTGCGAGCGCGGCTCCGGCGCGTCCTTTTCGAAACCCGCAGGTGACCCGGCCACCGACCCCGCTAAAAAAGAAACGGGTCCCTGTCGAAATCGACCGCCGCCGAACGACAAGTTGCGTCGATGCACAGGAAGAGGAGTTCCAACATGCGTTACGCTTGCCTGATCTATTACGATCCCAAGACCCTGTTCGGCGGCGGCGCCGAGGCCAATGCGGTTCTCGCCGAATGCGCGAACTACGACGTCAAGCTGACCGAGACCGGCCATTTCGTCGCCGGCGAGGCGCTTGAGATGCCGGACACGGCAATGACCGTGCAGATGCGCGACGGCAAGATGTCGGCGACCGACGGCCCGTTCATGGAGACCCGCGAGATGCTCGGCGGCATCGTCCTGATCGACGCGACCGACCTCAACGAGGCCGTTCGCGTCGCCTCCGGCCACCCGATCGCGCGCATCGGCTCCATCGAGGTCCGCCCGGTCGTCGACTTCAGCACGCCACCGCCGCAGCTGTGAGCACGAACGCAGCGTGCGCCGCCATCGAGGCCGCCTATCGCGGCGAGCGGCGGCGCGTGCTCGCGACGCTGATCCGCCTGCTCGGCGGCTTCGAGGCGGCGGAGGAGGCGCTTCACGAGGCCTTCGCGGCCGCCGCCGAGCGCTGGCCACGTGAGGGCGTGCCGGCCAATCCCTATGCTTGGCTGGTCTCGGCCGGCCGCTTCCGGACGATCGATCGCTGGCGCCGGCAGGCGCGGCTGGCGGCAGCGACCACAGAACTTGCGGCGCTGGCCGACCCCGCTGCCGAGCCGGCCCTGCCGGAGGAGATTCAGGACGACGAATTGCGGCTGGTCTTCACCTGCTGCCATCCGGCCCTGCCGCCGGACGCGCAGATCGCCCTCACCCTGCGCGAGGTCGCAGGGCTGACGACGGAAGAGATCGCCCGCGCCTATCTCACCCGCCCGCCCGTCATCGGCCAGCGCATCGTCCGGGCCAAGGCGAGGATCCGCGACGAGGCCCTGCCCTATGAAGTGCCCGGGCGGACCGAATTGCCGGCCCGCCTGCAAAGCGTGCTGCGGGTGGTCTATCTCGTTTTCAACGAGGGCTATTCCGCCACGGCCGGCCCGCAGCTGACACGGCAGGACCTCTGCGCCGAGGCGATCAGGCTCGGCCGCCTGCTCACGGCCCTGCTGCCCGACGCCGAAGCCATGGGTCTGTTGGCACTGATGCTGCTGCACGAATCGCGCCGCACCGCGCGCACTGACGAGGCCGGCGAGCTTGTCCTGCTCGAGGATCAGGACCGTTCGCTCTGGGACCGCGCGGCGATAGCCGAAGCCGGCCACCTGATCGAACAGGGCTTCGCGCGGCGCAGCCTCGGTCCTTATCTGCTGCAGGCGGCGATCGCTGCGACGCATGCGGAAGCTGAAAGCGTCGCCGGCACGGACTGGAACCGCATCGTCGGGCTCTACGACCTGCTGCTGCGACTCGATCCCTCCCCGGTCGGCGCGCTCAACCGCGCCGCCGCGATCGGTCAACGCGATGGAGCCAAGGCGGGGCTCGAAGCGGTCGAAGCCGCTCTTCGCGACAGCGCCCTCGATAATTACCCGCTCGCCCATGCGGCGCTCGCCGACATGCACCGGCGGCTCGGCGAGGACGAGGCCGCCGCAGCCTCCTACCGGCGCGCCCTGGCGCTCACGCACCAACCGGCCGAGCGCCGCTTCCTCGAACGGCGATTGCAGCTTCTCGTGCCAGCGAAGCGCTAGTCACGGCGTCATCCTCGCCGGAGCAGGCGATATCGGCCCGCGTTTCCATGCCCGCAGATTGGACCTGCCCCGACATCTTGCCCGATGCCTTCCGCGGCAGCCATGCTAGACCTCGATCCGCAATTCGTGGCGCGCGATGCGCCGAGCTTCGAGGGCAGGCCGCATGATCGACATCCGCATTCTCGCCGACAAGCAGGAGCTCGGCCGGCAGGCTGCGGCGCTCGGAGCGCAGACGATCCGCGCCGCCATTGCCCGCCATGGCGAGGCGAACATCATCGTCGCGACCGGCGCGAGCCAGTTCGAGATGCTGCAGCACCTCGTCGCCGCCGAAGGTATCGATTGGTCGAAGGTCACCGCCTTCCATCTCGACGAATATGTCGGCCTGCCCGTATCGCATCCGGCGAGCTTCCGGCGCTATCTGCAGGAGCGTTTCGTCGCCCCGCTCGGCGGCAAGGTCCATTTCGTCCCGGTCAATGGCGAGGGCGACGCACAGGCCGAGACGCAGCGCCTCAACGCCTTGATCGCCGGCCGGCGCATCGATCTCTGCTTCGCCGGCATCGGCGAGAACTGTCATCTCGCCTTCAACGATCCGCCGGCCGATTTCGAGACGAAAGAGCCCTATATCGTCGTCACGCTCGACGAGGCCTGCCGCAACCAGCAGTTCGGCGAGGGCTGGTTCGAGAGCTTTGCCGCCGTGCCGGAACGCGCCATCTCGATGAGTGTGCGCCAAATCCTGAAGAGCGAACTGATCATCCTGTCGGTCTCGGACACCCGCAAGGCCAAGGCCGTTCAGGCCGCGCTCGAAGGCGAGATCTCGCCGCAATACCCGGCCTCGATCCTGCGCGAGCACCCCAATACGGTAATGTTCATCGATCCGCCGGCGGCCTCGCTGCTGAAGCAGGGCTGAGGCAGCGATGCCCGTCTCGCCCGGCCTCGTAGACCTTCAGGTCAACGGCTTCGGCGGTGTCGACTTCAATGACGCCGCCATCACCGCCGCCGATCTCGACCGGGCGCTGGAGGCGATGCTGGCGACCGGCGTCACCTTCTGCCTGCCGACCCTGATCACCGCCCACCCGCACGA
>JAEXUU010000039.1 GCA_023452965.1 Pseudomonadota bacterium
GAACATCACCGACGCGTCCAGCCTGGTGAACCAGATCCGCAGCAAGAAGCCGGACGTGCTGCTCGCCACGACGCACGACCAGAACTCGCTGCTGATCGCGCGCCAGCTGATCTCCTCGAATGTCGACGTGCCGCTGCTCTATCTCTCGCTCGGCCCGCAGCTGAAGAGCTTCCGCGACGCACTCGGCGGGTACTCGGAAGGGCTCTACTTCCAGCAGTTCTGGGATGAGCGCTCGCCCTACAAGGATGCGTTCTTCGGCTCGGCCCAGAAGTTCGCGGACTATTACCGCCAGCACTTCAAGCGCGACATCGCCTATCACACCGCCTCGGGCGCGGCCTGCATCGTCGCCTATGTCCATGCGATGAAGGCCGCCAACTCGCTCGACCCGGCGAAGGTCCGCGACAAGCTCGCCACGCTCGACGTGGAGTCGCTCTATGGCCGCATCAAGTTCACCCCCGAGGGCGATGGCGACCCGGTCCATCTCGGCTCGACGGTCGGCCAGGTCCTGAAGGGCACGGCGGAAGTCGTGTTCCCGGAAGCCTCGCGCACTGCCGCTCCCGTCTTCCCCGCCCCGAAATGGGCCGAAAAGCGTCGCGGCTAGGCCTGATCGCATGACCATGCAAACCCTTGTCGACGGCCTCGTTCTCGGGGGGCTGTTCTCCCTTTCGGCCGTCGGCTTCTCGCTGCTCTTCGGCGTGCTCGGCGTCGTGAACCTCAGCCACGGCGCCTTCGTCCTGATCGGCGGCTATGCCGCCTATACCCTGCACGAGAAGCTCGGGCTCGATCCGCTGCTGGCGCTGCCGGTGATCATGCTCGGCATGTTCTGCCTCGGCTACGCCTTCCAGCGCTCGGTGATCCAGTGGGCGACCAAGCGGGCGAGCCTGCTCGCCTCGATGCTGCTGACCTATGGCTTCGCGCTGATGATCCGCAACGCGCTGGTGCTGATCTACTCGCCCGACTTCAAGAGCGTGACGCCGGCCTATGCCTTCGACTCGCTGAGCTTCGGCGAGGTCACGGTCGGGCTGACCCGCGTCGCAGCTCTCGTCGTCAGCATCGTGCTGCTCGCCGCCCTCGCCGCGACCCTGCGCTACAGCAATATCGGCCGGACCATCCGCGCCACGGCCCAGCAGGAGCAGGCGGCGGCGCTGTGCGGGGTCAATATCCGCCATGTCTTCGCGCTGACCAGCGGGCTCTCGGCCGCCTTCGCCGGCGCGGCCGGCGTCGCGATCGGCCTCGTCATGCCGTTCTCGCCTCCGGACGAGACGCTCTGGACCGTCAATGCCTTCGTGGTCGTGACCCTGGGCGGCATCGGCAGTCCGGCGGGCGCCCTGGTCGGCGGGCTGATCCTCGGCGTCGTCAACACCATGACCGCCCAGCTCATCGGCGCCGCCTTCCCCAACGCCATGATGTTCCTGCTGCTCGTGCTGATGCTCGTGGTGCGTCCGGCCGGCCTGCTCGGCAACAGCTTCAAGGGCTCGCGATGAAACTCTTCGTCTCCGGCCGTTCGGCCTGGGTGTCGATCGCGATCACCCTCGCCGGCGCCCTCCTGTTCGCCTCGCTGCCCGCCTTCCTCTCGCCTTATGGCGTCCGCGTCGGCCAGCTCTTCGTCCTCGCGGCCGGGCTCGCGGTCGCCTGGACGGTGCTCGGCGGCTTCTCGGGCTATTGGAGCTTCGGCAACGCCGCCTTTGTCGGCACCGGTGCCTTCGTCGCCGCGCTGATCGAGCTTGCCCTGCCGGGCTGGTCGCCGGCCGGCGCCTTCACGGTCGCCCTGCTCGCGGCGATGCTGCTGAACGGGCTGCTGGCACTGGTGATCGCCTGGCCGATCCTGCGCCTGCGCGGCATCTATTTCGCGATCGCCATGCTTGGCGTCAGCCAGGTCTGCTACGAGCTCGTCAGCAATATCGATGCCCTGCGCGGCGCGCTCGGCGTCAACCTCATCGACATCGTGCCCAAGGACGTCCGGCCCGAGCGCTTCTACTATTGGGCGCTGCTGCTGGCCGCGACCGCCATCATCCTGATCGCGATCTGCGTGCGCCATTCCAAGCTGGGCTACGGCCTGCTCGCCATCCGCGAGGACGAGGACACCGCCCGCATGCTGGGCGTGCCGACCGCGCCGTACAAGATCTCGGCCTTCGTGATCTCGGCGATGCTGACGGCGATGATGGGCGTGATCTATGCCCACAACCTCGGCTACATCACCGCCAACTCGGTGTTCCGCAACGAGTTCAACCTCAACGTCATCGTCTATTCGCTGCTCGGCGGCATGGGCACGATCATCGGCCCGATCGTCGGCGCCGGCGTGATGACCTATGTCACCCAGGTCCTGCTCGGCGACCTGCTCGACATCCACATGTTCATCACCGGCCTCTTGCTCGCGATCCTGGTGCTCGCCGCGCCGAACGGGCTCTACGGCATCTACGACGCCTACAGGCTGCGCCTGAAGCGGCAAAAGCGGGAGGCGGGACGATGAGCGCGGATGTGATCCTCGCCGTCCGCGGCGTCAGCAAGTCCTTCCGTGGCCTGAAGGCGGTGCGGGATGTCAGCTTCGAGGTACCGCGCGGCTCGATCTGCAGCCTCATCGGCCCCAACGGCGCCGGCAAGTCGACCTTCTTCAACCTGGTCACCGGCTATTTCCGCCCCGACAGCGGCACGATCCTCTTCGAGGGGCGTGATATCGCCGGCGCCTCGCCGGTCGACGTCGCCCATCTCGGGGTGGCCCGCGCCTTCCAGATCGCCAAGCCGTTTCCCGGCATGTCGGTCACCGAGAATGTCCGCATCGGCGCGCTCTTCGGCCGGGCCGGGCCGCGCGATGTCGAGGCGGTGACGCAATCGGCGATGCAGCTCGCCGGGCTCGCCGAACTGCATGACCGCGAGGCGCGCGAGCTCACCGTCGGGCAGTTGCGCCGGCTCGAAGTCGCACGCGCGCTGGCCGCCCGCCCGTCGCTGCTGCTCGCCGACGAGCCCTGCGCCGGACTCAACCCGACCGAAACCGCCGAGATGGTCGCGATCCTGCGCCGGGCCCGCGATGCCGGTGCCACCGTCGTGCTGGTCGAGCACGACATGCCGGCCGTGATGGAAATCTCCGACACCGTGCTCGTGCTGGAAGCCGGCGCATTGATCGCGCAAGGCGCGCCTCAGGCGATCGCGCGCGATCCGCGCGTCATCGCCGCTTATCTGGGAACCGAGGAATGACGTTCATCAAGAGGAAGGAACTGACGCCGCAGGAGCGCGCCGCCAATGGCGCCGCCGCGCTGGCCAAGGCGCTCGACGCGCGCGGCTACCTGCTGGCCTATCACCGCATGCTCTGCACCTACGATCCCGATCTGATGGGAGCGTATGACAATTATTATCGCGAGCTGACCCTGCTCGAGCGCTCCTTCACCTATTTCGAGCGCGAGGTGGTCTGGCTGGTGCTGCTGACCTCCGCCCGCGAGGCCTATGGCGACATCCACATGCCGCGCGCCGAGGAATCCGGCCTGAGCCGCGCCCAGATCCATGACTGCATGGCGCTGGCCGGCGTCGCCGAGGCCTACCCGGCGATGGATTTCTCCAAGAGCTGGTCGAAATGGATCTCGCCCGAGGAGGCCGATGCCCGCTACGCCAGGATGGTCGAGGTGGCGCGAGGCGAGATCCCCGAGCAGATCGCCGAGATCGCGCTCGTCGTCGCCCATGCCGCGCGCAAATGCCGGGCCGGCATGCGCTTCCACCTGAAGCGCGCCACCGCGCTCGACGCTCCCGCCGAGAAGATCGCCGAGGGCGTCTCCTATGTGATGCTGCCTTGCGGCGGCCCGACGCTGGTCGAGGCCTGCGACGTCTGGGACGAGCTCGCCCGCGAAGGCGGCTGCCCGCCGCCCTGGGTCCTGGGCTGACCCCATGCTCGAGGTCGCCAAGCTCCATTATGCCTATGCCGGCGCCGTCGCGGTCAGCGATGTCAGCCTGACCGTCGCGGAGGGCGAGATCGTCGCCCTGCTCGGGGCCAATGGCGCTGGCAAGTCGACCACCGTGCGGATGATCGCCGGCGCCCTGCAGCCGCAGGGTGGATCGATCCGCTTCGAAGGGCAGGACGTGACCCGTGCCGAGTGCCACGAGATGGTGCCGCGCGGCGTGGCGCTCTGCCCCGAGGGCCGGCTGATCATGCCGCAGATGAGCGTGCTCGAGAATCTCCTGATGGGCGGCTACACGCAGCGCGACCCAGCCCGCCGGCGGGAGGCAATCGAGGAGATGTTCGCCCTCTTCCCGCGCCTCGCCGAGCGGCGCAACCAGCTCGGCGGGCTGATGAGCGGCGGCGAGCAGCAGATGCTGGCGATCGCCCGCGCGCTGATGAGCAAGCCGCGTCTGCTGATCCTCGACGAGCCCTCGCTCGGCCTCGCGCCGAAGCTGGTGGCCGAGATGTTCCAGCTGCTGAAGCGGGTCAACGAGACCGGCACCGCGATCCTGCTGGTCGAGCAGAATGCCCGCCAGGCGCTACGCGTCTCGCACCGGGCCTATGTTCTGGAAAAGGGCCAGACGGTGCGCGAGGACCGCTCGAGCAATCTGATCGACGACGACGCCATCCGGGCGGCGTTTCTCGGCATCTGAAGACAGGAACTGCGGGCGGACTTCGATGAGCGATTTCGATCTGGTGATCACCGGCCGCGTCGTCGGCACGGACCGCGTCCGCAACAAGGGCTATGTCGCTGTTCGCGCCGGCCGCATCGAGCGGGTCGGCGAGGGAACGCCGCCCTCCGCCAAGACGCGCCATGATTTCGGGGATGCCTTCGTCCTGCCGGGAGCCATCGACGCGCAGGTCCATTCCCGGTCGCAGAAGGGCCAGGAGGATTTCGTCTGGTCGACGCGCTCGGCGGCGGCCGGCGGCGTCACCACCATCGTCGACATGCCCTATGACGACGGCAACCTGATCTGCACGGCCGAGAAGCTCAGGACAAAGGCGGCCGAGGCCGGCGAGCAGGCGCGCGTCGATTTCGCGCTCTACGGCACCGTCGACCCGCAGGAAGGGCCGGCGCGGATCGGCGAGATGGTCGCGGCCGGCGCCGCCGGCTTCAAGTTCTCGACCTTCGGCACGCATCCGCAGCGGTTTCCGCGGATTCCGCCGCAGACCCTGCAAGCCTGCTTCGCGGAGATCGCCCGTCACGGGCTGATCGCCGGCGTCCACAACGAGAACGACGAGATGATCCGCGACGCCGAGGCGCGCGTCGCGCAGGCCGGCATCACCGATTATCGCGCCCATGGGCTCGCCCGGCCGCCGCTCGCCGAAGCTCTGGCCACGGCAGAGGTCTACGAGATCGCGGCGGCGACCGGCTGCTCCGGCCACATCGTGCACTGCTCGATCGGGCGTGGCTACGAGCTCTGCGAGAACTATCGCCGCAATGGCTTCGACACGACGATCGAGGCCTGCGTGCATTATCTCGTGCTCGACGAGGAGAACGACGTCTCCCGGCTGGTCGGGAAGGCCAAGATCAACCCGCCGATCCGACCGCGCGCCGAGGTGGAGCGGCTCTGGCAGCATCTCGCCGCCGGCCATGTCACCATCGTCTCGACCGACCATGTCTCCTGGTCCGAAGACCGCAAGAGCGATCCGGTGATGGCGCGGAACGCCTCGGGCGTGCCGGGGCTGGAAGCGCTCTATCAACTGCTGATCAAGGGGCTGGTCGAGCGCGAGCTGCCGATCAGCTGGGCGGCCAGGCTGCTCGCTGCCAACCCGGCCCGGCTCTTCCGCATCGGCCAGGCCAAGGGCGCGCTCGCGCTCGGGCGCGATGCAGACATCACGGTGATGGCGCATGATCCGCGCCGCTACGATCCGGCACGCAGCGGGCACAACTTCGTCGGCTGGAGCCCCTATGAGGGGATCGAGCTACCCTACCGGCCCGTCGCGACCTTCCTACGCGGCGAGCTGATCTTCGACGGCAAGGACGTGCTGGCCGCCCCGGGGAGCGGGCGCTTCGTCTCACCGGCCCGGCACTGACCGGCTCGGCGAAGCCAGGGCGGCGACAGCGCATACCTCCCAAGCATTCGCCCGGCACCTGAAAGAAATCGACGCGGCTTCTGCTGAACGATCGAAACGTCCAGCGCGCCGAGCGGTTGACTTTTCCGATTTGACAACGCTCGCGTGCAGGACGACAACAATGCACGACCATGAGCGCAAGGCCTGAATGCCTTGCAGCAAGCGAGTGCTTTGCGCCAATTCGGTCGCCGGCAGAGCCGAGGTTCGGCCATGGCTAGGAGAAGGCAACGTTCGAAACGCAAGGGCGCGCTCGACCGAGCATGCGCCCCGTGGCCTTCCTGCGCCGAGCCTTGCTTCGCCGTCCCATGCACCTTCTTCGACGCCCCCGCGTGCACTGCGGGGCCCGTCACGATTTTCGCGCCTGACTGTAGCTTGCCTTTCTAACGTCGCGACGCAGCCCGGCGCCGCGACGACCAGTGGTCCTGTTCATCGACGCCCCGGCAAGGATGACAGAGATGGCTATCGCGCTCGCACTGATTCTGGTTGTGATTGGCTCGGTGGTCTTCCACTTCGTGAGCCCGTGGTGGTGGACGCCGATCGCCTCCAATTGGGGCTATATCGACCAGACCCTGATCATCACCTTCTGGATCACCGGCGCGGTCTTCGCGGCCGTCGTGCTGTTCATGGCCTATTGCGTGATCCGCTTCCGCCATCGCGAAGGCAAT
Organism: Pseudomonadota bacterium; assembly: GCA_023452965.1. Next base: position 6,667 of record JAEXUU010000039.1, read on the forward strand.
CGCGCCGCCTATGAGCCCGAGAACAAGCGGCTCGAATGGTGGCTCGCGATCG
>JAEXUU010000045.1 GCA_023452965.1 Pseudomonadota bacterium
GTCCAGAACTTCGGCTATTACGGCGTGATGATCTGGTTGCCGAACTATCTGGCGACCCGCTTCGGCTTCGCCCTGACCCAGTCGGCCGTCTGGACCTCGGTCACCATCGCCGGCATGGCGCTCGGCATCTTCGCCTTCGGCCATATCGCCGACCGGATCGGCAGGCGCCCCGCCTTCTTCGGCTACATGCTCGGCGCAGCCGTGATGGTCGTGGTCTATTCGCGGCTGACCGACCCGATCCACCTCCTGGTCGGCGGAGCGGTGATGGGCTTCTTCGTCAACGGCATGCTCGGCGGCTATGGCGCGCTGATCAGCGAGCTCTTCCCGACCACGGCCCGCGCCACCGCCCAGAACGTGCTGTTCAACATCGGTCGCGGTGTCGGTGGCTTCGGCCCCGTCGTGGTGGGCGCGATCGCCGCCGCCTACAGCTTCGAGGTCGCGATCGGCCTTCTGGCGACGCTCTACGTGCTCGACATCATCGCCATGTGGCTGCTGATCCCCGAGCGCCGCGGCGCCGAGCTCTCCTGAGCCGCTGAAAGGAGCGAGCCATGTCGATGCAACCGCTTCATCAAGGCTCGCTCGCCGCCACGACAGGCGGCGCGGGAGCCGTGGGTTCCTGCGCCTCCTGGAAGGCCAGTGTCGTCGCCGAACTCGCCGAGGTCGTCTCGCACGAGGCGGTCAATGGCGAATACCGGCACCTCGTCGTCCGCTGCAGCGCCGAGGCTGCGGCGGCTGAGCCCGGCCAGTTCTTCCAATTGCTCTGCCCCCAGCCGGTCGGCGAGCAGCCCTTCCTGCGCCGGCCGATGAGCCTCTACGGGGCGGATCCGGAGAAGCGCCAGGTCGAGTTTCTCTACAAGGTGACAGGCGCCGGCACCCGCGGCCTCGATACGCTGCGGGTCGGCGACCGGCTCGACATCATGGGGCCGCTCGGCACCGGTTTCACGCTCGACCCCTCCTGGCGCAGCATCGTCGCGGTTGGCCGCGGCGCCGGCCTTGCGACCCTTGCCCCGCTGGCGAAAGCGGCCAAGGCCAACGGCACCCGCGTCACCGCGGTGTTCAGCGCCCGCCGGCCGGACCTGCTCGTCTCGGTTGACCTCTTCCACAGCCACGGCGCCGACGTCGTCGCCGTCACCGATTCCGAATCGACCAGCGGCCCGGCCAATGTCGAGCGCATCCTGCGCCGGCTGATCGCCGACGGCGCCTGCGATGCCTTTTTCACCTGCGGCTCCAGCCGGCTGATGCGCGTCCAGCAACGGCTGGCGCAGGAGTTCGGCCTGCCCGGCCAGGTCGCGATGGAGCAGCAGATGGCCTGCGGAATCGGCCTCTGCTACTGCTGCGTGCGCGACTTCAACGTCAATGGCGAGATCGTCCACCGGCGCGTCTGCTGGGACGGGCCGGTCTTCGATCTGATGGAAGCGCTGCCATGACCCCGGTGATGAACGCAGCCGCCCACGCGGCGCCGGATGTCGATCTCTCCGTCAGCATTGGCGGGCTGAAACTGCGTAATCCGGTCATGCCGGCCTCCGGCACCTTCGCCGAGGGGCTGGAGAAGGTGATGGATTTCAACCGGCTCGGCGCCTTCGTCACCAAGACGATCACCCGCGAACTGCGCGCCGGCAACCCGCTGCCGCGCGTCGTCGAGCGGCCGGGCAGCCTGATCAATGCGATCGGCATCCCCTCCAAGGGCGTGCGCTATTTCGTCGAAGAGACGATGCCGCATTATGCGGCCTATGACACGCCACTGGTGGTCAGCATCTCGGCGCCGACTGCCGAGGGCTTTGCCAGCCTCGCCGCCGAGCTCTCGATCCCCGGCATCGCCGCGATCGAGGCCAACATCTCCTGTCCGAACATCGAGGAGGACGGCAAGGCCTTCGCCATGCGGGCCGAATCCACCGAGAAGGTGACGCGGCAATTGCGCGAGGCGACCGACCTGCCGCTCTGGGTCAAGCTGACGCCCAATACCGGCGATGTGCCGGAAGTGGCGCGCGCCGCGGAAGCCGCCGGCGCCGATGCGGTCGTGGTCGCCAACACGATCCTGTCGATGGCGATCGACCTCAAGACCTTCAAGCCCTGCCTCGGCAACATCATGGGCGGCCTCTCCGGCCCGGCGATCAAGCCGATCGTGCTGCGCCAGGTCTTCCAATGCGCCAAGGCGGTGAAGATCCCGGTGATCGGCTGCGGCGGCATCTCCACCGCCGAGGACGCCGTCGAATACATGCTCGCCGGCGCCAGCGCCGTGCAGGTCGGCACCGCGACCTTCCTGCAGCCGGCGGCGATGACCACGATCATCGACGGACTCAGGAGCTTCTGCCTGCACCGCGAGATTCCGCGCGTCACCGAGCTGATCCGCGGCGTCGTCATCGAGGAGGCCGACGAGTCCGAACTCGCCTGGCTGGATCCCGTATCGTGACCGCGCACCCTGCCGATCTGCGCAACGTCTTCAGCGGCGACGAGGGCGACCGCGTCCTGTCGGAAGCCCTGTTCGACTGTTTGCGCGAGGCGACGGGCGACGGCGTCGGCATTACGCGCGAAGCCTATAGCGAGCGCGAATCTCTGGCGCTCGATCTCGTCGAGGCCAAGGCGCGTGAGCTCGGTCTCGCGACCGAGCGCGACGCCGGCGCGAATCTGGTGGTGACGCTGGAAGGCGCCGAGCCGGAGCTGCCCTTCCTGGCCTGCGGCTCGCATCTCGATTCGGTGCCGCAGGGCGGCAATTTCGATGGTGCCGCCGGCGTCATCGCCGGCCTCGCCATCATAGCCCGCTTCAAGGAAGAAGGCTTCGTGCCGCGCCGGACCATCAAGATCTATGCGCTGCGCGGCGAGGAGAGCGCCCGCTTCGGCAAGGCCTATATGGGCTCGAGCGCGCTGTTCGGGAAACTCACCGCTGCCGATCTCGCCGTCCGCGACCATGCGACCGGCCGGACCCTGGCGCAGTGCATGGCCGATATCGGCGTCGACATGGCCCGCGTCGAGAAGGGCGAGCCCTTGCTCGACCCAGCGACGGTCGCGGCCTGGATCGAGCTGCATATTGAGCAGGGACCGGTGCTGGTCGCCCGCGATCTGCCGGTCGGCATCGTCACCGGCATCCGTGGCAATGTCCGCCATCGCAATGTCGAATGCATCGGCGAAGCCGGCCATTCCGGCGCGGTGCCGCGCTGGCTGCGGCGCGATGCGGTCTTCGCCACGGCCGAGCTGATCACCCATCTCGACCGGCATTGGCGCACCCTGCTGGAGCGCGGCCGGGACGTGGTGGTGACCGCCGGCGTGCTCGGCACCGATCCGCAGGAGCATGCCATCGCCCGCATCCCCGGCAAGGTCAGCTTCTCCTTCGAGGTGCGCAGCCAGAACCGCGAGACGTTGGAGGCCTTCTACGACCTGTTCCTCTCGGAATGCCGGCTGGTCGGCGAGGAGAGGGGGGTCGAATTCAGCTTCGACCGCCGCCTCGAATCGGCCCCGGCGGTAATGGATCCTGGCTGGATCGCGCGGCTGAAGGCGGCGGCGCGCGGGCTCGGCCTTCCCGACGAGGAGATTCCGAGCGGCGCCGGCCATGATGCAGCGGTCTTCGCCAATGCCGGCATCCCGAGCGCCATGATCTTCGTGCGTAACGAGCACGGATCGCATAATCCCAGGGAAGCGATGGCGATCGATGATTTCCTAGCCGGTATCGCGGTGATGCGGGCGGCCATCCGGGAGGCGGTACAATGAGCGTTTCGCAACTCTTCGATGCTGCGCCGGCAGCCGACGCCGAGGCGCCGCTCTCGCTCACCATCCGCCGGCCCGACGACTGGCACGTCCATCTGCGCGACGGTGCGATGCTCAAGGCGGTGTTGCCCTTCACCGCCGCCCAGTTCGCCCGCGGCATCATCATGCCGAACCTCGTGCCGCCGGTAACGACCATCGCCGCGGCTGCCGCCTATCGCGAGCGCATCCTTGCCGCCCGGCCGGAGGGCTGCGACTTCACCCCGCTGATGACCTGCTACTTGACGGACACGACCGAGCCGGACGAGATCGAACGCGGTTATCGCGAGGGCGTCTGGGCCGCGGCCAAGCTCTATCCCGCCGGCGCGACCACGAACGCCCATCACGGCGTCACGAATATTCCCAAGCTCGCGCCGGTGCTGGAGCGCATGGAGAAGATCGGCATGCCCGTTCTCGTCCATGGCGAGGCGACCGACCCGGCAGTCGACATCTTCGACCGCGAGGCCGTCTTCATGGAGCAGGAGATGCTGCCGCTGTTGAAGCGCCATCCGGGGCTCAAGGTCGTGATCGAGCATGTCACCACCGCCGAGACGGTCGCGATCG
>JAEXUU010000072.1 GCA_023452965.1 Pseudomonadota bacterium
CCCTCGGCCATTTCCTGGCTGCGGATCAAGCAGGGCAAGGGCCAGCCGATCCGCACCGACGGGCCGGAATCGCATCTCGCCAAGCGCGGCACGCCGACCATGGGCGGGCTGATGATCCTGACCGGGCTGTTCGTCGCGGTGCTGCTCTGGGGCAACCTGCGCAACCCCTATGTCTGGATCGTGCTCGGCGTCACCGCCGCCTATGGCGCGATCGGCTTCTATGACGACTTTCTCAAGGTCACCAAGCAGTCGCACAAGGGCTTCTCGGGCAAGGCCCGCATTTCGATCGAGGTCGTGGTCGCGCTGATCGCCTGCTATTTCATCATGCAGATGCAGCCGCCGGCGATCGGCTCGGGCTTCGCCATGCCCTTCCTCAAGGAAGCGATCATCCCGCTCGGCATCCTGTTCCCGCTGGTCGCGGCCTTCGTCGTGGTCGGCGCCGGCAACTCGGTGAACCTGACCGACGGGCTCGACGGGCTCGCCATCGTGCCGGTGATGATCGCGGCCGGCACCTTCGGCTTCATCGCCTATCTCGCCGGTAACGCAATCTTCGCCAACTACCTGCAGATCCACCATGTGCCCGGCGTCGGCGAGCTTGCCGTGATCTGCGGCGCGATGATGGGCGCCGGGCTCGGCTTCCTCTGGTTCAACGCGCCGCCGGCGCAAATCTTCATGGGCGACACCGGCTCGCTCGGTCTCGGCGGCATGCTCGGCACCATCGCGGTCGCGATCAAGCACGAGATCGTGCTCGCCATCGTCGGAGGCCTGTTCGTGGTCGAGGCGCTCTCGGTGATCATCCAGGTCGCGGTGTTCAAGCGCACCGGCAAGCGCGTCTTCCTGATGGCGCCGATCCACCACCATTTCGAGAAGCTGGGCTGGACCGAGCCGCAGGTGGTGATCCGCTTCTGGATTATCTCGGTGGTGCTGGCGCTGGTCGGCCTCGCTACGCTGAAGCTGCGTTGAGCCGATGACACCGGTCACTGTTTTCGCCGGCAAGACCCTCGCTCTGTTCGGCCTCGGCGGCTCGGGGCTCGCGACTGCCCACGCGCTCGTCGCGGGCGGGACTGAAGTCGCCTGCTGGGACGACAACCAGGCCAGCCGCGACAAGGCGGCGGCCGAAGGGCTCTCCATCGTCGATCTCGCCAAGGCCGACTGGTCGGGCTTCGCCGCCTTCGTGCTTTCGCCCGGCGTGCCGCTGACCCATCCGGCGCCGCACTGGACGGTGGAGAAGGCGAACGCCGCCAATGTCCCAGTGATTGGCGACATCGAATTGTTCTTCCTCGAGCGCGCCAAGCTCGCGCCGGACGCGCCGGTGATCTGCATCACCGGTACCAACGGAAAGTCGACGACGACCGCCTTGATCGCGCATGTGCTGGCCTCCGCCGGCCGCGACGTGCAGATGGGCGGCAATATCGGCACCGCCGTGCTGGCGCTCGCGCCTCCGGCCAAGGACCGCATCCACGTCATCGAGTGCTCGACGTTTCAGATCGATCTCGCGCCCTCGATCAAGCCGAGCGTCGGCATCCAGATGAACCTGACGCCGGATCATCTCGACCGGCACGGCACCTTTGAAGCCTATGGCGCGATCAAGGAGCGGCTGGTCGCTGCGTCCGACCTCGCAGTTATCGGCGTCGACGACGAGCCCTCGAAGCAGATGGCGCGGCGGCGCGCCGCCTCGGGCAAGCCATTGGTCAAGATCAGCGGCGAGCAGCCGCTCGACGAGGGCGTCTTCGCCGGCGTCACCGCCAATCAGGGCAAGCTCGACACGCGCATCGTCGAAGTCCGGGACGGCAAGCCGAAGGTCGTCGCCAATCTCGCCGGCATCGGCTCCTTGCGCGGAGCCCACAACGCCCAGAATGCGGCGGCTGCCTTCGCAGCCTGTGTGGCGGTCGGCCTCACGGCCGAGGAGGTCGCCGCCGGCTTCAAGAGCTATCAGGGTCTCAAGCACCGGATGGAGGAACTCGGGCGGATCGGCCGCGTCGTCTTCATCAACGATTCCAAGGCGCCCAATGCCGCCTCCACCGAGAAGGCGCTGACCTCCTTCCGCGCGATCTTCTGGATCCTCGGCGGCAAGGCGAAGGAGGGCGGCATCGAGTCGCTGCGGCGGTATTTCCCGAACATCGCCCATGCCTATCTGATCGGCGCGGCGAGCGATCTCTTCGCCGCGACCTTCGACGATGACGGCCGCGTCGCTTACGAGCGCAGCGGCACGCTCGACTTCGCGGTCGCCGCTGCCGCCGAGGCCGCGCTGGCGGCACCGGGCGAGGGCGAGATCGCGGTGCTGCTTTCGCCGGCCTGCGCTTCTTACGACCAGTTCCCGAATTTTGAGGTTCGCGGCGATGCCTTCCGGTCGCTGGTCAAGGCGCTGCCGGGGTTCGAGGCGGTGGGCGTCTAGGTGGTGCGTTACGGCCATCCGGCCGAAGCGCAGCGCAGAGACGGGACCGATGCCTGAGCCTTTCGGAACGAGGTTCAGGCATGGGTCCCGGGTCGCCTGGGAACGACGGCTGCCGACGGTAAGAACTCAACTCGGAATCAATCGGTTAACCATTCATTGACAGAGTGATTCGCTGGAGCAGGCGCCTCGATCTGCCTGTTCGCTGACGGAGCCGGATAGATGAATTCGCGCGCAGAACCCAGCCTGAGCGGCCGTTGGTGGTGGTCGATCGACCGCGTCATCCTCTCGACAATGGTGGCGCTGATGGTCTCCGGCGTCGTGCTGCTGATGGCGGGTGGTCCGCCGGTCGCCGAGCGGCTGGGCCTGTCGACCTTCCATTTCGTCAACCGCCAGGCGGTCTATCTTCTGGCGGCGCTGGCGGTCTTCCTGATCACGTCGCTTTTGACCCCGCGCCAGGTCCGCCGCGCCGCCCTGATCGTCTATCTCGCCGCGCTGGCCGGGGTGATCGGCACGCTCTATTTCGGCGTCGAGGTCAAGGGCGCCAAGCGCTGGCTGACGCTCGGCCCGCTCGGCTCGGTCCAGCCCTCGGAATTCCTCAAGCCGGCCTTCGTCGTGATGGCGGCCTGGGCCTTCGCTGAGGGCAGCCGGCGGCCCGATCTGCCGGGCACGATCATCGCCTTCCTGCTCCTGCCGATGACCATCGTGCCGCTCGTCCTGCAGCCGGATTTCGGTCAGACGGTGCTGGTGACGCTGGTCTGGGCGGGCCTGTTCTTCGTCGCCGGGCTGCACTGGTTCTGGGTGATGGGCCTCGGCGGGGCAGGCGCCTTCGGCCTGCTGATTGCCTATCAGCTCGTGCCTCACGTGCGCGGCCGCATCGAGCGCTTCATGGACAAGGGCTCGGGCGACACCTTCCAGGTCGACACGGCGCTGGAG
>JAEXUU010000081.1 GCA_023452965.1 Pseudomonadota bacterium
CGACGACCGCTCGCCCGTGTTCCGCTACGACCTCAAGCAGGCAGGCCAGCAGAGCGTCACCATCGCGATGGGCGCGAAATTCGCTCCCGAAGGGCTCGCACTAGCGAAGGACCAGGCGGAGACGGCGAATTATCTCCAGCAGGTCTGGGACCGGCAAGGTCCCGACAGTCCGGCGGACGGTGTGCGGGAGACCGCATCGCGCATCTTCGGACATCTCAGCCGCGTGCAGAGCGTGGAAGCCTATCTCGGTGCGCTCAAGGAAATCAGCAACGATGCGACAGGCGCCCGCGGCGCCGCGATGGCCAACGAAGCGAGGGCCTTTGCCGAAAGGCTGAACAGCTGCCCGGCTTTCGTCAGCATCGACGCCAGCATGCGCGAGGTCGACTGCGTCTGGGGCCGTTCGATCGCAACGCGGATCGATCGCAGCGGGTCGGTCGACGACAGCGGCTACGGCACGAAGCAACTGACCTTGCAGGTCGGCGGGCAGAAGCAGGTTTCCCCCGGCTGGTTCCTCGGCGGTTCGCTCGGCTACAGCGCAGCGCATACGACCACGAGCTACGGCGATGTCGATATTCGGTCGCAGGGCGTCATGGCCGGAGCGGTCCTGAAGCGCGAAATCGGCCCATGGCTGTTCTCGGCTTCGCTGCTCGCCGGCTATGACACTGCGGACCTGAAGCGTGATGTCCTGCTCGGCAGCTATTTTGCGCGTGCTTCGGCCACGTCCCACGCATTGCAGCTCGGCGGCAAGCTGCGCGCCTCCTATCAGTTCACCTTCGGCGACTGGTATCTGAAGCCGATGGCGGATCTCGATCTGCATTTCGTCAAGCAGTACGGCTATCGCGAGCACGGTTCGGGCATCTTCGACCTCGCGACGCTCGACCAAAGCCGTTTCGGCGCCATGCTCTCCCCTGCCCTCGAAATCGGAAGCCGTTTCGAGTTCGCCGGCATGGTTTCGCGCGCCTATCTCAATGCCGGCGCCAGCTTCGCGAGCGGGGATGGCTGGCAGCAGAAGCAGCGCCTCGCTGCGCTAGGGGCCGGCGACGCGCTCCCGAGCTTCAGCTCCGAAACGGGTACGCCGCGGGTCTACGGCAATGCGAAAGCCGGCATCGAGATCCTGACCAGATCGGGCTGGGAACTGCGCGCCGAATACGGCCTGCGCGCTGCCAGCGGCTATCGCGAGCACAACGCCGAGCTCCGCGCCGCTCTGCGCTTCTGAAGAAGAGGCGTGGTGTGCCCCGCCTTCGCTCGCAAAATTGCACCTGACGAGAAATTCAATCAGGCGCTCAAAGACACCCTCCCGGCAAGCGACCCTATTGCCGAGCAGGTACCGGTTACCGCGGGCTGCACAGAGGATCAAAAATGATGGAGGCGCCCTCCAATGGCCTGGCGAGTGCCGGACTAGAAGCCGACGTTGCTCGGGCTGAGATATCCGAGACATCGGCTGGTCCCATGGTCCATTTCGCGCGGCCTCCGAGCACCCGTCCTATTGCTCGCACCTTCTCGCCAGAACCAGTATTGACTTAAGAATAAAGCCGGCAAGGACCTCGTTGACCTAGAGGACCCCCCTTCACTTTCATGCATTCGGCAACAGCGATCAGCGAGAAACGATATTGCGCAGGATTGGTCGCTCGCATAATAATTGATCCGCCGAACAACGATTTCGGCCCAGGTCCAGCTGATTGCGGGCCTTTCTTTCAAGGGGGACGCTCACTAACTCGGAGGAAGCATCGATGACTCGACGTGTTCGCTTCGTGTTGCCTTATGCCTTGCTAGCCTCAGTCGCCCTGCCCGGAATGGCGGCAGCCCAAAGCGGCGGAACTCCCGGACTCACCAGCACTGCCGTGATGTCCGGCCGCGACCTGACCTGGGACATGGCCTTTCTGCCCGACGGGACGATGTTCTTCACCGAGAAATGCCGGGGCCTCTCGGTCCGATCACCATCGGGCACGATCAACGCCCTGCTCGGCATGAAGGACTCCAAGGGCTACGCCGACACCGCTTCCGATCTCTTCTGCAGCGGCCAGGCGGGAATGAACGGCGTGGCGGTCGATCCCGACTTCGCCACCAATCGCTACATCTACGTCTACTCGGCGTCGAACATGACCGCGCCGGGAACCAACAGGGTGCTGCGGCTCACGGTCAGTCCCGATTTGAGCAAGGTCTCGAACCGGCAGGACATCGTCACCGACCTCGCCTACAAGCCCCTGCCCAGCAACCACCCCTTCGGCGATCCCGGCGCGCATAATGGCGGGCGCCTGCGCTTCGGCCCGGGGGATGGCTTCCTCTATGTGACGACGGGCGACACCCATAATGGCGAGGTGCCGCAAAGCCCGACCCGCATGGGTGGCAAGGTCCTGCGCATCGACCGGGACGGCAAGGCCGCACCCGGCAACAATGCGCCGCAGGGCTTCGATGCGCGCATCTTCACCTATGGCCATCGCAACCCGCAGGGCATCTGCTTCCGCCCGGGCACCAACCAACCCTACACGGCGGAGAACGGCCCCTGGCACAGCGACGAGGTGACGGCACTCACCGCCGGCGGCAATGCCGGCTGGGATCCGCGCCCCAATATGGCCGGACGCGCCGACTGTCCCGACAACTACTGCGGCTACTCGCCAAACCAGATGGGCGCGGTGGATCCGAAGGATCGCTCGGCGTTCATGCCGATGACCGACACCAAGACCTATCCCAACGCGATGAAGCCGGCCTGGAACAACGAAATGCTCTCGCAGGGCATGTCGTCCTGCGTGTTCCTGAACGGTCCGCAGTGGAAGGACTGGAACGGCCGGATGGTGGTGACCTTCATGGGTATCGGCATCCACGGAACACCGGTCGGCAACCGGCTCGACGTGCTCGACATCACGCCTGACGGCTCGTCCGCCAAGCGCACCACGGTATCCCTGCCTATGCCGGCCGGGCGCTTCCGCTCGGTCGTGCAGGCACCTGACGGCAGCATGTACGTGGCGACCGACCAGGGCGACGTCTACCAGCTCAAGCCCAACTGAGCGGGAACGGCAGCCGCGCCCGCCGATCAGGCGGCGCGGCTGGCCCGTCCTCCCCTGAGACGCCGCCCCTGCGATCCCGCCCGATCCGGATCGCGCATGAGGGAACTCTGCCCATGCCTGACTTTCGCCAATGCGCGGCAGCCTTCTTCGCCGTGCTTCTGACCTCGTCGACCGCCGTCGCAAGCCCGGAACTCGCCAGGAGCAAGAACTGCGTGGCCTGCCACCACCTCGAACGCAAGATGATCGGCCCGGCCTTCAAGGCGGTCGCCGAGCGCTACGGCAAGGACGAGGCCGCAATCAAGACGTTGAGCGAGAAGGTCGTGAAAGGCGGCGGCGGCGTTTGGGGACAAACGCCGATGC
>JAEXUU010000139.1 GCA_023452965.1 Pseudomonadota bacterium
GTCATGTCCTGGGCGATGTCGACGACGCGGCCGGGGCGCCGGCGCGCCATGCGCTGCGCGGTCGCTTCCGCCGGGCCCAGCATCCTGCGGGCGAGGGCGGCGACGGCGCGCGGCGTGAACAGCGGCGCCAGCGTTCGGCGAGCCCGCTTCCAGGCCTCGCCTTCTGCGGTCAGCAGGCCTTCGCCGAGGCCGGGCGCGAGGATGGTGCGCTGCAGGTCGTCCTTGCGGTAGTTCGCGGCGTTCTCGACCAGGACATGGCGAATGGCCACGGGGTCGGACAGGACGACGCCATAGCCGAATATCCCTTCGCCCGCGACGATCGGCTCGCGGAAATGCCGCTGGCGCCAGATCGTCAGGGGGTTCTGGCGCAGGCGCAGCAGCAGTTCCAGCCGGCTGAGTTCGCGGTCGCCCGGCACCGGGGCGGGCGCGCGCCTGCCATGCACGGTCCTGGCGGTGTTTGCGGCGTTTGGAGCGGTCATCGGTGACGATTCTCCCGCGGCGAGGTCAGGCAGCCTGTCGGGACTTTCGGGCCGGATGAAGGCGCGATGACATGTCACGGCGCGTTTTCGGTCGCCGTCATGCAAACGGTGCAGGGCTGTTCGCTTTGCTGCGCTGCGGCCAAACTCCGACATAATCTTGTGCGATGCACAATGGATGCCTATCTTCGCCCCTAAGGAGCGACCCTAATGCCTGCTTACAAGAACCCCCCGCCGCGCATTTTGCGGCCCCGCGTCGAACTGCCGACCCTGGACGAGGCGATCACCGCCGCGCAGGGCCTGAGCGATTCGCCGGAGGAGCAGGCCGAGATCGCCGCCAATCTGATGGGCGTGCCGGTCTCCGATGTCGTGCCGCTGGTTCGCAAGGCCGCCAACCGCACCATGGTGACGACGCCGAATCGCGCGGTCGTCGTCGTCCGTCGGCCGGTCCGCACCTTCTCGCCGCGTCTGGCCGAGGCGATGCGCCGCTGAGCTTCGCTGCCGCCCGGAAACGGGCTTTCGCAGCACCCGAGACAATTGAAGCAGTGCCGGCCCGCAAGGCCGGCACAGGTTTTTTGATAGCACGCTGAAAAACGGCGACCGGTCGGCTTCAAGCCGATCGCCGGGGAATTCAGCTGCTGATCTCGTCCAGGATCGGGCAGTCCGGCCGGCCGTCGCCATGGCAATGGCTGGCGAGATGACGCAGCGTCTTCGCCATCGCCTTCAGCGCTGCGGCCTTCTCCTCGAGTTCGGCGACGTGCTTCAGCGCCATTGCCTTGACATCGGCGCTGGCCCGGGAGCGATCGCGCCAGAGCGCCAGCAGCGCTCCGGTTTCCTCGATAGAGAAGCCGAGGCTGCGGGCCCGGCGCACGAAGCGCAGCGTGTGGACATCGTCGGGGCCATAGACGCGATAGCCCGATTGGGAGCGCGCCGGCGGCGGGATCAGTGCGATCTCCTCATAATAGCGGATCATCTTGGCACTGACGCCCGAGGCCTCGGCGGCTTGTCCGATGTTCATCCTATCCTCCTTCAGGCCGTCGCCGGCACATTGGCCGGCCCGGATTCCTCGGTCCGCGGCTGCCCCGTGAAGCGCTTCAGCCGAAGCGCGTTGGCGAGAACGCTGACGCTCGAGAACGCCATGGCGAAGCTGGCGAAGACCGGCGACATCAGCACGCCCCAGAGCGGATAGAGCAGGCCGGCCGCGACCGGGATCAGCAGCACGTTGTAGCCGAAGGCCCAGCCGAGATTCTGCCGGATATTGGTCATCGTCGCCTTCGACAGCGCGATCGCTTCCGGGACATGGCGCAGATCGCCCGAGATCAGCACGATATCGGCGCTTTCGATGGCGATGTCGGTGCCTGCGCCCATGGCGATGCCGACATCGGCCTGGGCCAGGGCCGGAGCGTCGTTGATGCCGTCGCCGACGAAGGCGACGCGCCTGCTGCCATCGCCCTGTAGATCGGCGACGATCCTGGCCTTCTCCGTCGGCAGCACCTCAGCCCGCACTTCGTCGATCCCGAGCCGGCGGGCGATGGCCTCGGCCGTGCCGCGATTGTCGCCGGTCACCATCACGATGCGCAAGCCAAGCCGGCGCAGGCTCTCGACCGCCGCCGGCGTGCCGGGCTTGATCTGGTCCGCGACCGCGATCAGGCCGGCGAGCTTGCCGTCGATCGCTGCATAGAGTGGCGACTGGCCTTCGCGGGCCAGGGCTTCGGCGCGCGCGGCGAAGCCGTCCGGGTCGATGCCGAGCCGGCGCATCAGCCGCTTCGAGCCGACGGCGACGCGCCGCCCCTCGACCGTGGCCTCGATTCCCATGCCGGGCTCGGCCTGGAAGTCGCTGGTCGTGGCGAGGGCAAGACCACGCCGGCCCGCCTCGTCGACGATCGCTTCCGCGGAAGGGTGCTCGGAGGCGCTCTCCGCCGAGGCGGCAAGGCGCAGCGTCTCGGTTTCGTCGAAGCCGGCGGCAGCCACGACCTGCGTCACCTCGGGCGTGCCCTTGGTCAGCGTGCCGGTCTTGTCGAAGGCGATGGTGGAAATGCCGCTGAGGCTCTGCAAGGCCGCGCCCTGGCGGAACAGGATGCCGAGCTCGGCCGCCTTGCCGGTACCGACCATGATCGAGGTCGGGGTGGCGAGGCCCATCGCGCAGGGGCAGGCGACGATCAGCACCGCGACAGCATTGACCAGCGCATAGGTCAGGGCCGGCGACGGGCCGAAATAGAGCCAGGCCGCGAAGGTGATGGCCGAGACCAGGATCACCGCCGGCACGAACCAGTTGGTGACGCGGTCGACCAGGGCCTGGATCGGCAGCTTGGCGCCTTGTGCGGCCTCGACCATGCGCAGGATCTGCGCGAGCAGCGTATCGGCGCCGACCTTCTCGGCCCGGAAGCGCAACGCGCCATTGCGGTTGATCGTGCCGCCGATGACGCTGGCGCCGGCGCTCTTATGGGCGGGCGCGGGCTCGCCGGTGACCATCGATTCGTCGACATAGGACGAGCCCTCGACGACCTCTCCGTCGACCGGGACCTTCTCGCCCGGGCGGACGAGCACGAGATCGCCGACCCGCACCTCCTCGACCGCGATTTCGCTCTCGATGCCGTCGCGCAGCACGCGGGCGGTGCGGGCCTGCAGGGTCACCAGCCGGCTGATCGCCGCGCTGGTGCGGCCCTTGGCGCGGGCCTCGAACCAGCGGCCGAGCAGGATCAGGGTGACGATGACCGCGCCGGTCTCGAAATAGGTGTGGGCGGTGCCTTCAGGCAGCCAGCCCGGCCGGAAGGTCGCGACCGCCGAATAGAGATAGGCCGCGCCGGCGCCGATCATCACGAGCGCGTTCATGTCGGGCGCGCCGCGCAGCAGCGCCGGCCCACCCTTCAGGAAGAAGCGCAGCCCGGGCCAGAACAGGACGATGCTGGCCAGCGCGAAGGCGGTCACCTTCAGCGTGAAGATATCGGCGATGCCGAGCAGCCAATGGTGGAAGGTCTCGCTCAGATGCGGGCCCATCTCGATGACCATCAGCGGCAGCGTCGCCAGCGCCGCGATGACGACCGCGCGACCGAGCTCGCTCTGCTCCGCCTCGCGCCGCTCCTGCATGTCGGCGCGCGGGTTCGCACTCGCGCCGAGGGGCTCCGCTTGATAGCCGGCAGCGGCGATGGCGGCGATCAGTGCCGGCACGGCGGCGGGGTCGGCGAGCTGGACGGTCGCGCGCTCCGTCGCGAGATTGACGTTCGCCGCCAGTACACCCGGCACGCCGCGCAGGGCCTTCTCGACCCGGCCGACGCAGGAGGCGCAGGTCATTCCGGTGATCGACAGGTTCACTTCGGTTTCGGCCGGCTCGTAGCCCGCAGCGCGGATCGCAGCGGCGATGGCGGTAGCGTCGCCCCCCGCGACCTGTGCCCGCCCGGTCGCGAGGTTGACCTGCGCCCTGGTCACGCCGGGCACGGCTGCGATCGCCTTTTCGACCCTGCCGACGCAGGAGGCGCAGGTCATGCCATCCACGGGTATGTCGAGCACGGAGGTCTGATTTCCGCGCGGTTCGAGCGTTGCTTGCATCGCCATGATATCCGCTTTCGTTCTCATCGTGCTGAGATGGCTACACCTTCCCATGATTGGAAGGTCAAGCGGCGATTTCGGATAACGCGCAGGGCCCGGCGCCGCCCCTGAAATTGCAGGAAGCGGGTGGCGCGCCGGTCGGCTCCGCGGCGAGATCGGGCGCAATCTCCGGCTCGAAAGGAAGCGCCATGCCCGCAACGAACCGTCACAACACAACGCCCGACGGACAGGACTTCGAGGCGACGGTCGCAGCGCTCGATTGGGCGCGGATCGAGGCTGAACTCGACGCGCATGGCGTTGGGCTCACCGGCCGGCTTCTGGATGCCGAGGCTTGCGCCGGCCTGCGCGGGCTCTATGCCGAGCCGGCCCGCTTTCGCAGCCGGATCGTCATGGCGCGGCACGGCTTCGGGCGCGGCGAGTATCAGTATTTCGCCCATCCCTTGCCGCAGCCGATCGCTGCCCTGCGCCCGCTGGTCTATGCCCGTCTGGCGCCCATCGCCAATCGCTGGAACGAAACGCTCGGCATCGCCCAGCGCTATCCTGAAAGCCTCGACGCGTTCCTCGCGCTCTGCCATCGGGCCGGCCAGCAGCGCCCGACGCCGCTGCTGCTGAAATACGAAGCCGGCGACTATAACTGTCTGCACCAGGACCTGTACGGCGACCTGTTCTTCCCCTTCCAGATGGTGATCCTGCTTTCGCAGCCCGGCCGCGATTTCACCGGCGGCGAGTTCACCCTGGTCGAGCAGCGGCCACGCATGCAGTCTCGGCCGGAAGTGGTGCCGCTGGCACAGGGCGAGGCGGCGATCTTCGCCGTCCAGCATCGGCCGGTTGAAGGCACGCGCGGCGCCTATCGGGTCAATCTGCGCCATGGCGTCAGCCGGGTGCGCAGCGGCGAGCGTTTCACCACGGGGCTGATCTTCCACGATGCCCGCTGAGCCGGCATCCGCCGCCCGTCAGGCAGCCTTGATGTCGAGTCCGGCGACGATGGCGCCCAGCGCCGGCTCGTCGATCAGGTCTGCGGCATCGGCCTGGGTGAACCAGCGGCAGCTGCGCTGCGCCTGTTCCGGCCATGTCGGCAATTGCTGTTTGACCTCGAGCAGATAGAGCCGGACCTTGCAGAGGATGAAATGGTCGGTCTTGCGCTTCCAGTAGGTGTAGCGGCCGACCGGCTTCTTGCTGATCTCACCGATCAGGCCGGCTTCTTCCATCGCTTCGCGCGCGGCTGCCTCATGGCCCTTGAGGCCGCGGATCGGCCAGCCCTTCGGCACGATCCAGCGCTGGGTTTCGCGCGTCGTCACCAGCATGATCTCGA
>JAEXUU010000214.1 GCA_023452965.1 Pseudomonadota bacterium
GTGCAGGGGTGGTCGGCGGCGTCGGTCATCATTGGGCTCCGTGGTTGCGGATTAATTACCCGGATGAAATTCCTTGAGTCAATATTGCCCGGGTGATATTTGGCATCCGACAACGACAGGAGAGCTCGATGCTGACTGAGGACAGGAAGGCCGCCGTGGCGACCTATAAGGAGCGCAAGGTCGTCGCCGGAATCTATCTCGTGCGCTGTGGCGCGACGGGAGCGTGCTGGGCCGGGCAGGCGCCGGACCTTTCGACCATCCAGAACCGTGTCTGGTTCACGCTCCGCCATGGCAGCCACCGCCAGCGCAGCTTGCAGGCGGCCTGGAACGCGCATGGCGAGGCTGCATTCTCGTTCGAGGAAATTGAACGGCTGGACGAAAAGGCTCTGGAAGCCGGCCGCGAGCGCGTCATGAAGGCGCGGCTGGCGCATTGGTGCGCGGAGCTCGGCGCGGAGGGGTTGTGAGACCCGCTCCGTCATGCTCGCCCTTGTGGCGAGCATCCACGTCTAGAACACCGCATTTGCCGAACGAAGACGTGGATGGTCGGGACAAGCCCGACCATGACGTGAATGGCGTCAGTCCGCCAGCCGCGCGACCACCATATCCGCGATCGCCAGCGAGCTCGTCAGCCCCGGGCTTTCGATGCCGAGCAGGTTGACCAACTGCGGCACGCCATGCACGGCCGGGCCGTCGATCCGGAAATCCGGCATCGGCTCGGTCGGCCCGTGTAGCTTCGGCCTGATCCCGGCATAGTCGGCGACGAGCGCACCATCGGGCAGGCCCGGCCAGTAGGTCCGGATCGCCGCGTAGAACTTCTCCGCCCGCGTGGGATCGACGACGAGGTCCTGGTCGTGCTCGACCCATTCGACATCGGGGCCGAACTTGACCCGGCCGGCCATGTCGATCGTCGCATGGATGCCGAGGCCGGCCGCTTCCGGGATCGGGTAGACCAGATGGCTGAAGGGCTGCTTGCCGAGCAGCGAGAAGTAGTTGCCCTTGGCGAAATACTGCTTCGGCACATGCTCCGCAGGAAAGCCCTCGAGCTTGCCGAGCAGGCGCGGCGCGCCATGGCCAGCCGCGTTGACGACGGTATTCGCCGTATATGTCGCAGGCTCCTCGCCGCCGAAATCGACGCTGAAGCCTTCCGCCTCGCGCCGCCAGGCCAGGATCGGCGTATTGAGCGCCAGCGAGCCGCCAGCAGCCTCGCATTCGCCGAGCAGCGAGAGCATCAGCGCATGGCTGTCGACGACGCCGGTCTCGGGCGAGAGCAGGGCGATCTCGCAGGTGACCTCGGGCTCCAGCGCCCTGGCCTCGGCGGCGTCGATCCAGCGCAGCGAGGCGACGCCGGAGGCTTCGGCGCGTGCCGCGATCGTCTCCAGCGCCGGGCGCTGGCCGGCATGGGTGCCGACGATCAGCTTGCCACAGGCCTTGTGCGGCAGGCCGCGCTCGCGAAGGTAGTCGTAGAGCAGCTTGCGGCCCGCGACGCAGACCTGCGCCTTCAGCGAGCCTGGCGGATAGTAGATCCCGGCATGGATGACCTCGCTGTTGCGCGCCGAGGTCTGGGTGCCGATGCCTTCGGCGGCTTCCACGATCACGACCTCGCGGCCGGCGAGCGCGAGTGCGCGCGCCGTCGCGAGGCCGACGACGCCGGCCCCGATCACCAGGCAGTCGATGTCGCTCATGCCGCGCGCTGCGGCATCGCCATCTCGACCAGGCTCGCCCAGTAGGTCATGCCCACGGGAATCGCCTTGTCGTTGAACTCATAGGCGGGGTGGTGCAGCCCGGCGGACTCGCCATTGCCCATGAAGATATAGGCGCCGGGACGCTCCTCCAGCATGAAGGAGAAGTCCTCCGAGCCCATGGTCGGCGGCACCGTGGTGTCGATCGCCTCCTTGCCGAAGGCGCTCTTCGTCGCGCTGGTGACGAAGTCGGTCTGGCCGGCATGGTTGAAGGTCCCCGGATAGCCGCGCTCGTACTCGATCTCGAAGGTCAGGCCGAAGGCCTGGGCCGTGCCGGTGACGATCTCGCGGAAGCGCTTCTCGGCGAGGTCGCGCATCTCCGGGGAGAGCGAGCGTACCGTGCCCTTGATCACGACATGTTGCGGGATGACGTTGAAGGCCTCGCCGGCCTGCAGCGCCGTCACCGAGACTACGACGGAGTCGCGCGGGTCGGCATTGCGCGAGGCGATGGTCTGCAGCGAGGAGACGAGCTGGCAGGCCGCGACCAGTGGGTCGACGGTCTCGTTCGGCTTGGCGGCATGGCCGCCGCGGCCCTCGAGCTTGAGCAGGAAGCGGTCGGCGGCCGCCATCATCGGCCCCTTGCGGATGGCGAACTGGCCGATGGGCAGGCCGGGCATGTTGTGCAGGCCATAGACCTCCTGCACGCCGAAGCGCTCCATCAGCCCGTCCTTGCACATCTCCCGGCCGCCGCCGCCACCTTCCTCGGCCGGCTGGAAGATCATGATGGCGGTGCCGTCGAAATCGCGGGTCTGCGCCAGGTACTTGGCGGCGCCGAGCAGCATGGCGGTATGGCCGTCATGGCCGCAGGCATGCATCTTGCCGGGCGTGGTCGAGGCCCAGGGTTTTCCGGAGATTTCGGTGAGCGGCAGCGCATCCATGTCGGCGCGCAGGCCGATGG
>JAEXUU010000241.1 GCA_023452965.1 Pseudomonadota bacterium
GGTTCGAGCTGCGCTGGGGCATCACCACCTGCCTGATGCTGACGATCGCCCTGATCACGGTGATCTTCTACAATCACCCGTCCTCGACCAGCGCTTCGGTGATGTTCCGGACCGTTCCGATCGTTCCCGAGATCAATGGCCGCGTTGCGGAGGTCAATGTCGGCGTCAGCGGCAACGTCACGAAGGGCGATCCGATCTTCCGGCTCGACAGTAGCCGGCAGGAGGCGGCGGTCGCGACCGCCAGGAACAAGATCGCCGAGGTCGAGGCCTCGATTGTCGTCGCCAGGGCTGATCTTCTCACCGACGAGAGCAAGATCCTCGAGGCGAAAAGCGCGCATCAGCAGGCACTCGACGAGCTCGAGACCAAGCAGGAGCTGCGCCGGCGCAATGACGACATCGTCGCGCGGCGTGAGATCGAGCGGCTTGAGAACCTCGTCGCCGGGCGCGAGGCAGCGGTTTCCGCGGCCGTCGCTTCGAAGGCCAGTGCGGAAACGCGGATCTCGACCTTGCTGCCGGCCGAGAGGGCGAGCGCCGAAGCGGCGCTGGCGCAGGCGCAGGCCGATCTCGACCGCACGGTGGTGCGCGCCGGGGTCACCGGCCGCATCGAACAGTTCACGCTGCGCGTCGGCGACGTCGTCAACCCGCTGCTGCGGCCGGCTGGCGTTCTGATCCCCCAGGAGGCGGGTCGGACGACCCTGCAGGCCGGCTTCTCGCAGCTCGAAGCGCAGGTCATGAAGGTCGGCATGGTCGCGGAAGCGACCTGCCTCTCCAAGCCCTGGGTGATCATCCCGATGGTCGTCACCAACGTGCAGGACTTCATTGCCGCCGGCCAGTTCCGCAGCGGCGAGGTCCTGCTCGACGTCCAGCAGGTTTCGAAGCCGGGGACGCTTCTGGCCTATCTCGAGCCGCTCTATGCCGACGGACTCGACGGCGTCACGCCGGGGAGCACCTGCATCGCCAATGCCTATTCCAGCAACCACGAGCTGATCGCGTCCGGGAAGCTCTCGACCGGGCGCAAGATCATGCTCCACGGGGTCGACGCGGTCGGGTTGGTGCACGCGCTGCTGCTGCGCATCCAGGCTCTGGTCCTGCCGATCCAGACGCTGGTCTTCAGCGGGCATTGAGACGGGCGACGGGTTCGCGCCTCACCAAGGCGCCGACCCGTCTCTCCCAACCATTGCGGCATCCACCCTCGACGCGGCAGGTCGGGGCATGCGAAACTGGGCTCAGGGAGCGCGGCCGGGGCGCTCCTCTCACATTCTGGCTCGCCGCATGCGTCGTCGCTCCCTTCTGGTTGCCTTGGCAGGGTGCGGGCGCGCGCTCTGCGATCACGCGGTGCGGGCGGCGGCGCCAACCAAGCTGATCGCGGTGATAACCGCGCTGCCACTCGACCATCCCGTCGTGCGTTCCAGGATGGCCGAGCTTCGCGGCCTGCTGGCCGAGCGTGGCTGGGTCGAAGGCGGCAATCTGCGCGCGATCTGGCGGTTCTCGGGCGCCAGCGAGGGCGATCTGGCACGCGCCGTCGGCGAGACGCTTCAGGACCGGCCCGACGTCATCATCGTCGGTTCCAGCACCGAGGCCGAGGCGGTTCTTGCCGAAACACGGCGGATTCCTGTTCTGTTCAGCACTGCCTCCGATCCTGTCGGAAGCGGCTTCGTGCGCTCGCTCGAGCGCCCCGAAGGCAATGCTACCGGTTTCAGCAACAATGCCCCCGCCATGTCGGCCAAATGGCTCGAACTGCTGGGCGAGATCGCCCCGGCGACCCGCCGGATCGGCGTGGTCTTCAACCCGCGCACCACACCGGCAGCAGGCGAAACCTATCTCGCGAGCCTGAACGCCAGCATCTCGGAGCAGGGATTCGAGCTCGAGACGCTGCCGGTGCCCGAACCAGCCGCGATCGAGCGGCTGCTCGCCGCTTTCGCGGCGCAGGGTCCCGGCAGAGGGTTGGTCTTCCTGCCGGATAGCTTCACCTTTCGCCATGCCGGCCGGTGCACGGCAGCGGCGGCGCGCGGGCGGCTGCCGGCGATCTATCCGTTCGATACCTTCACGCAACAGGGTGGGCTGATGTCCTACACCGGTGCCCGTGAGGGCACCGCCGAACTCATGGCGACCTATGTCGACCTCATCCTGCGCGGCGCGAATGTCGCGGAGCTGCCGGTGCAGTTCTCCCGCAGCTTCGAGCTTGTCATCAACGAGAAGGCCGCCGCCGCGCTCGGACTTGGCCTGCCGCCTTCGTTGCGGATACGCGCTCAGCGGATTGTTTCGTGACGCGGCACGACGCTGCACCGCGAAACGCCGCGGGGCCGCGTGGCGCGCTCGGTCGACGGTATGCGCTGTTCATGGCCGTCGCGATCTGCCTTGCGCTCGGCCTCAGCACGGCCGTCTCGACCTATTTCGCCTTCTCGGACCAGAGGGCACTCGTGGTCCGTGTGCAGCAGGAACAGGCCCGGGCGGCGGCGCAGAGGATCGGCGCTTTCGTGGCCGACATCATGCATCAGCTGGACTGGGCCGCGCAGAGCGGTGCTGGCGACAATTCGGCCGAGGAGCGTCGGCTGGACGGTCTACGGCTGCTGCGGCAGGTGCCGGCCATCCTCGAACTGCGCCAGATCGATCCGACCGGGCGCGAGCAGCTCGCGCTTTCACGCATCGAGCGCGACCGGATCCGCAGCGGCGTCGACTGGTCGGCGGATCCCGGTTTCAAGACGGCGCTCGCGCAGGGCAGATTCCATGGCGATGTCCAGTTCCGCCGGGGTTCGGAGCCCTATGTGGTGCTGCTCCGGCGCGGCGAGGCACCGCCACATTGGGTCGCGCAGGCGACGGTCAACCTCGTTTTCATCCGCGATCTGGTTTCCCGGCTCAAGGTCGGCGAGGCCGGCCGCGCCTATATCGTCACCCAGTCCGGGCGGCTGATCGCTCATCCCGATCTGCGTTTCGTCCTCCGCAACACGAACCTCGCTGACCTCATCGGCGCGCATCAGGCTGCGGGAGAGCCCGGGGCTGGGCTTTCGACGACCGATATCGAGGGGCGCAAGGTGCTGTCGGTCATGGCGGCGGTTCCCGACCTCGACTGGAATGTCGTGGTCGATCTGCCTGAATGGGAAGCCTTCGCTCCGATCCATGCATCGCTGCTGCGTTCGCTTATGCTCCTCGCGCTGGCGCTTCTCGTCGCAATCGTCGCGGCAATCGCCTTGAGCCGGAAGCTGGTGGCCCCGATCAGGGCTCTAGGCGAAGGCGCGGCGCGGATCGGCCGGGGACAACTGCACGAGCGGATCGACATCCGCACCGGTGACGAGCTTCAGGAGCTCGGCGAGCAGTTCAACCAGATGGCCGAAAGTCTGGAGGAAAGTCGCGCCATGTTGGAGGACAAGGTTGTCGCCCGTACCGCGGCCCTGAAGACGGCGCTGGAGCTGGCCTCCGCGGGACAGAAGGCTGCAGAGGAGGCGACCCGGGCAAAATCCAGGTTCCTGGCGGTGGTCGGCCACGATATCCGCACGCCGCTCTCCGGTGTGCTCGGCGTTCTGGATCTGCTCGATCGAAGCCGCCTGAGCCAGCGCGATCGCCGCCTCGTCGCCATGGCCGCCACCTCGGGCGAAGCGCTCGTCGATCTGGCCAATGCGACGCTCGACCTGTCGCGGTTGGAGGCCGGGAGCGAAAGCCTCGACCTGCGCGATTTCGATCTTGGCGCGCTGCTCGCGGCCGTCGATGCCCTGATGCGTCACCCGGCAGAGCAGAAGGGGCTTGCTCTGAAGCTGCGGCGTCCGCCGCCCGATCGTGCCCGTCTTCATGGCGACCCCGGCAAGATCCAGCGCATCTTGATCAACCTTTTGCGTAACGCGATCAGCTTTACCGAGCGGGGCGAGATCGAGTTCGGCGCCGAGCTGGAGCCTCCGTCGGCCGGCGGCAGCATCTGGTTGACGCTCATGGTCCGCGACACCGGCATCGGCATCGACCGGGCGATGCAGGGCCAGATTTTTCGTGACTTCGTGCAGGTCGATCCGGAGACGGGCCGGCGCAATGGCGGTGTCGGGCTGGGCTTGGCGATCTGCAGCAAACTGGCGGAGCTGATGGGCGGCTCGATCTCCGTCGCCAGCACCAAAGGGGAAGGCAGCAGCTTTTCCGTCAGGCTGCCCTTGGCGACAGCCAAGGGAGAACCGCCGCCCGCGGACCGGATACCGACGCAGATTCAGCGCGTCCTCGTGGTCGACGACGACCCGGTGACCCGCGAGGTTGCCCGGGTCATGGTCGGCAAGGCCGGCCACAAGGTGCAGGCCGTGGCCTCGGGCGAGGCCGCGCTGGCAAGGCTGCGCAAAGGCGCCTTCGACCTCGTGCTGCTCGACATGCACATGGCTGGCATGGAC
>JAEXUU010000294.1 GCA_023452965.1 Pseudomonadota bacterium
GGTCACGATGGAGATGACCCGGCGTGTCATAACCAACGCTGCCGATGCCGTCGGAACGCGGGCTCCGATGGGTCATATCATCAAGCTGCGCAGCTATCCCGATGCGTCCTTCAGGGACGTAACGGCACCGAATGCCGACACGCTCTACACCACCGCATTCTTCGACGTCGGCACCGAGCCCTGGGTCCTCAGCGTTCCCGACATGAAGGGGCGCTACTTCCTGCTACCGATGCTGGACGGCTGGACGACCGTCTTCCAGGTGCCGGGCAAGCGGACCACCGGCACCGGAGCCCAGACCTACGCGATCACCGGTCCCGGCTGGAAGGGCACGCTGCCGGAGGGCGTGAAGGAATACAAATCCTCGACCAACATCGTCTGGCTGCTCGGGCGCATCTACTGCACCGGCACGCCGGAGGACTACGCCGCGGTCCACAAGCTGCAGGATGAGTTCAAGCTCGTTCCGCTCAGCGCCTATGGCAAGCCTTACACGCCGCCGCCCGGCAAGGTCGACCCGTCGATCGACATGAAGACCGCGGTGCGCGAGCAGGTCAATCGCATGGATGCGGTGTCCTACTTCAAGCTGCTCTGCGAACTCATGAAGAGCAATCCGCCGTCGGCCGCCGACGCCCCCGAGCTCGCGCGCTTCGCCCATCTCGGCATCGTTCCGGGCCAGGATTTCGACGAGAGCAAGTTCAAGGTCGATCTGGCGAAGCGGGTCCCCGAGATAGCCTTCGACAGGATCATGCTGCAGTTCAAGATCAACGGAGCCGTCAAGCACGAGAACGGCTGGGCCTTTACGAAGAAGACCGGCATCTACGGCACCGACTACCTGATGCGCGCGCTGGTGGCCGCGATCGGCCTCGGCGCCAACCGCCCGCAGGACGCGGTCTACCCGACCTCGCAGCGCGATTCCGTCGGCCGCAAATACAGCGGGGCGAACAAGTACGTCATGCGCTTCGCCAAGGGACATCTGCCCCCCGCGGACGGCTTCTGGTCGCTGACCATGTACGACGACAAGTATTTCTTCGTGAGCAACCCGCTGAACCGGTATTCGATCAGCGCCCGCCAGAACCTCAAAGCCAACCCGGACGGCTCCACCGACCTCTACATCCAGCATGAATCCCCTGGGAAGGAGAAGGAGTCTAACTGGCTTCCCGCTCCTGCGGGCGATTTCATCCTGATGCTTCGCATGTACTGGCCGAGCGAGACCGATCCGTCGATCCTCAACGGCACATGGACGATCCCTGCCGCGGAGAAACAGGCTTGAATCGGGCCCTGCGAGGCCTCCGCTCCAACGATCACCGGTGAAATTAGAGAGACGAAGACAATGACCAGAAAGTCAATGGCAGCAGCATTCGTAGGGATGATGCTTGCGACTCCGGCCGCCGCGCAGACCGCCCTGAGCGCCTATGCGGACGAGAAGGGTTACATCGACGTCCAGAAACTGACCTGCGCACAACTTGCGGGGACGTTCCAGGAAGACGCGGACATGCTGACGACCTGGTATAGCGGCTGGTACAACGGCCTGGCACGCAAGCACATGCTCAACGTCAAGAGCGGCAAAGAAGCCGAGCACGAAGTCATCCAGTACTGCAAGGCCAACCAGAACAAGCGCGTGATCGAAGCTATCGCCGTGGTATTCAAGGATATGCGCGCCGAGCGCGGCATCGAGATGAAGCCCTGATCTGAAGGCGCTACCTCTCCGCTGAGGATCCGGGTCGAGCTTTCGACCCGGATCTTCTCCCGAACTTGAAAAGGAGCGATCGCATGACATCAATCCGAATGATCGGCTTGGTCTTTCTGACAGGCATCGTCCTCAGCGGCTGTCAGACGTCGCAGTCGAGACAGGAAGAGCTCGCGGCGATTTGCGCAAACCCGGTCAACAGGCAGCCCCAGAATTTCTACTTTGACGAATGCCAGGCGCTTTACCCTTCTTCTGACCGGGCATTGCAGAAGGACTATCGGCTCGGCGCGCCGGCGGGCCGCTGAGGGGGCTGCATCGTCTCCCGCTCCGCGACATTGCCGGCTCAACACTCTTGTCATCTAGACCGGCGCGAGGGGGCTAGGTCACCGATCAGCCCTTCCTTGGCCGCGCCCGCGCAACGAGCGCGACACCGGGCTGGACCACGCGGCCCGAGGGCGGCGCTATCTGGTCATTGGGCGCGTATCGCGTCGTTCAGAACCCGACCGCGAGGTCCGCCTTGAAGGCGTGGTCCTGGCGATCGGGGTGCTCTCAATCTCGAGCATCATGTTCGTGATCGTCGATCTGAGCATGCCCTATCGAGGGGTGTTTCACATCTCCAGCGTGTCGACGCGCGAGGCGCTGATGGACATGATGCGATAGGTCCGGCGGCGGCGCATTGCGCGCGTCGTTGGCTCATCGCCCTGCGATGCCTGCAACCCGGCCGCCGCTCGCGACCTAACGCGGCGTTGGCGGTGGCGGGTTTTGCTTCAGCTTGTCGATCGCCTGCCGTATCGGCCCGAACGGTCCGTAGCGGTGCTGATCGACGCCGAAGCCGTCGGCATAGGGGCCATAGGGCGCGTCGACCGGTTTCAGGAGCAGATCGGGAAAGTCGCGCTCCAGTCCCGGTTTCACCGGCCGCTCATGGGACAGCATGAACGCCGCGACGTCCCAGGCGTCCTCTACGGACAGGCGCGGGCTGGCATAGTCGGTCCCGTGCGGCATGTTGAAGTGGACGAAGTTCGCCGCAACGCTCAGCCTGGCCATGCCGGCGCCGTTGTTGAAGCTGTCCGCGCCCCAGAGCGGCGGCACCAGGTAGCCGAGATCGGTCGTGGGCAGGCTTCGTCTGACGCCGAGACCGTCATTGCCGTGGCAGGCTGCGCAGGCGTCCCGGAAAATGGAGGTGCCCCGCGCCGGATCGGCCGCGCGCGCCAGTTCGGGCATCGATCCCGCGCCAAGACCGGGCAATGTCTCGCCCTTCGCGACGTTGGTGGAGAGGAAGTCGATATAGGCGACGAGCGCGCGCATCTCGGGCGCGGAATCGGGCATTTCGCGACCGTTCAGGCTCCGGGTCATGCAGGAGTTGACGCGGTCCTCGATCGTGATTTCGCCGCCCTTGCGAGCGCTGTACTGCGGAAACAGGTGAGCCAGGCCGAACAGGGGCAAGCCGAACTTGCGCGTGCCGGCTGAGAGATGACAGTTGCTGCAGGACAGGTTGTTGCCGGCATAGCGCGTGCTGGCATCGCCGACGTTCGGCCCGATCAGGGACGGGGTGGCGACGACGAGTTCGCGGCCTTTTCTGATCAATCGATCGGCAGGACTGTCCGATAGCGTCGTCACGTCCGGGACGACCCAGTCGGAGGGCTGCTGCTGAGCGAAGGCGCCCGTGCAGGCTAGGAGCGCCCAGGCTGCGGCAAGGCCGATGCCGGACATAAGGCGCGCGCATGTGACGAAGCGGCTGGTCATGATCTCACCATCGATGGAGGCTGCGTCGGTCCGCGCGACGGAGGTTACAAGTCCTGACGGGGTGAAGCTGTTGGGACGGATCATGGAGTAAGGCTAGGCCCTTGTCCTGGTGGCGAGGCTGCCCTTGCGATCTCACAAGAGCGCGGGCAGTCTTTCGTTGCCGGCAGCAGACCGTCCAATCGAGCACGTTTTACTGCTGCTTTGAGAAGAGTTTCTTCAGCTGGGCTTTTTGCCAATGCCCAAAAGTAGGACAGGCGCAGCGCTTCGGCCTCGGTCGAACAACATCGGTACTCAGCCCTGCCGATCGTCGGCATCCTGAATTTCAGGGCTCGGCCGGCCGGGAGCTCCCCAAGGCGTGCAGGTCCAGCGCAACGTGCTTGGTCGAAATATCGTCGGGATCGGCCGTGATCTCGAAGCCGAGGTCTCGGCAGAGCGCGAGCATCGGCCCGTTCTCCGCCAGGACCTGGCTATGGACGCGCTGCACCTTCTCGGCCTTGGCCCAGTCGATGATCAGCTCCATCAACGCGCGGCCGAGCCCGATGCCCTTCAGATCGGAGCGCAGCAGAATCGCGTACTCCGCCTCGGCGTGCCCGGGCGCGGCATGGAGCCGGACGGCGCCGGCCGCTTCGCCGCTGTCTTCCTCGATGGCGATGAATGCGATCTCCCGGGCGTAGTCGAGCTGGGTGAGGCGAGCGAGGAAGGCGTGGCTGAAGGTCTTCAGCGGCGCGAAGAACCGCAGTCTGAGGTCCTCCGCGGTGACGCGCGCCAGCATCGCGCCGATGAGCAGTTCGTCCTCCGGCTTCATCGGGCGGATGAAGAAGCGCCGCTCGCCCAGCGCAAGCCGCCGCGTCCAGCTGTTCGGATAGGGCCGGATCGCCGGACGACGGCGGCGGGCTGGGTCGGGCTCGAGCACGACACGCGCGTCGACCGCGACGACGCCGCCGGCATCGGCAAGGATCGGATTGAGGTCCATCGCGCGGATCTGGGGAAGCGCCGAGGCGATGTTGCCCACCGCGACGAGGACCTCGGCGATCGCGCGCCGGTCGGCAGCAGGAACATCGCGATAGGCGGCGAGGATACGGGAAACCCGCGTCCGGGCGATCAGGCTCTCGGCCGAGGCGAGGTCGAGCGGCGGCAGCGCCACCTGCGTATCGGCGATGAGCTCGGCCGCCGTGCCGCCGCGGCCGAAAACGATGACCGGCCCGAAGCACGGGTCGACCGAAAAGCCCGCGATCAGTTCGCGCGCCTTGGCGCGATGCGCCATGGGCTGCACGAGAAATCCGGCAAGCCGGGCTTCCGGCCGCAGCTGCCGCAGGCGCTCGGCCATGCGATCCGCGGCGTCCCGGACGGCCTGCTCATTGGCGAGTTCGAGTTCGACCCCGCCGACATCCGATTTGTGTGCCACATCGGGCGAGACGATCTTGAGTGCGACGGTGCGGCCGGCCGCGAACTGTGCCCTGGCCGCTTCGGCGGCCGCTGTGGCATCGGCCGCGATCACCAGCCCGAGCGTCGGAATTCGGAACAGGACGAGCAGCTGCGTGACCTCGTCCGGCTCGAGCCAGGCGCGGCCCTGGGCGATGGCGCGGTCGACCAGCGCGGCGGCGGCATCGATGTCGGGCTGATCGCTCTCGTCGAGCGCGGGTGGCGTCGCCATCAGCTCCTTGAGCAGCCTGGCGTGCCGGGTCAGATGCTGGAAGCCGACGATCGCCGCCTGCTCCGTCGCGAAGGAGGGGATGCCGGCCGATGCGAAGAACCGCGAAATCTCTTCTCCGCCGCCGACCCACACCGCCAGAACCGGCTTCCGAAACGCTGGTGCCGCGTAGGCCTCGGCCACGGCGCGGGCGCAATCCCCGGAATCGTCGGGCGCAAGCGGCGCGTTGAGTGCCAGGACCGCGTCGACATCGTTCCGGGCCAGAAGGCGGGAGACCGCCTCTCGGTAGTCCTGCGCCGTCCGCACGATCTCCGGCTCCGGGAGCCTCTGCTCCGTGCCGGCGGCTTGCCGCATCCGGGCGGCTGCGAGCGCCGCCAGCCCATCGCCATTGCTGACGATCGCCAACCGGCCGGAATCGGCGGCGCGGGCGCGCCCGAGCGTCTCGGCAGCCGCAAAGAGCTCGTCGAGATCGTCGACACGTAGCAGGCCAGCGCGGTGAAAGGCCGCGTCGTGCGCGGCATCGCTGGTCACGATCAGGGCCGAATGCGTCAGGGCGGGCCATGGCGGCTCCGGGCGCGGCGGCTTCAGGACCAGGACCGGCTTGAGCCGTGCCGCGGCGCGGGCCGAAGACAGGAAGCGCGGGGCATCGGTGACGGCGTCGATCGTCAGCAGGATGGTGCGTGTCGACGGGTCGGCCGTAAAATGATCGAGCGCGTCGGCGATGTCGACATCGGCGCTTCCGCCCAGGATCACCACGCCGGAGAGACCGATACCGCGCCGCGCGGCCCAGGCCAGTATCCCGGCCGCCACGGAGTTGGACTGCGCAATGAGCGCGACAGAGCCCGCGGTCAGCTGCACGGGGACGGCCGTCGCATTGAGGCCGAGACGGGGCGCGGCGAGACCGAGCGAGTCCGGCCCGATCAGTCGCATGCCGCCGGCCTCCGCCGCGCTCCGCAGGCGCTCGCCATCGGCGGCCTCCCCATCGGGCACGAGGAGTCCGGCACAATCGCGCCCTGCCGCAGCCGCCAGTACCTGCTCCGCGACCGCGACGGACGCGATGAGAAGACCGGACGGCGCAAGCGCAGGAAGGGCATCCACGCCCGGAAGCACGGTGAGCGTGCCGCGATAGGACCCCGAGCGGATCTGTGTCGCCAGCAGCTCTGCCTCGGGACAGCCGGCGATCACCGTGATCCTGGCGGGTTCAAGCGCGCGTCTGAGCAGGGCGAGCGTCATGGTTCGGCGATTTCCGTGCCCAGGGAAGTCAGCGGATACGATTCTCGGCGAACCGGCTAGCGCCCTTCCCAGACGCTTGGCCGGAACTGACTAGCACGCGGCAACCTCCGCTCTTTGCGCTGGATTGCACGGACAATTCACTCGCTGGTCGCCGGCTGAGCCATCGTGCCATCGCTGTCGTAGGGTCACCGCGGATTGCGCATTGCGGCAGACTATCACCGCCAAGCCCCCGCCCACCATCGATAGATGTCCATCACCATCATAAGCGCTGACAGGGTGAAGGTGTCATGGTTGGGGAGGGCGGCGCTGACCTCTTCTCTCCCATGGCTGCGGCGGATCGGGCGCCCATGACGATGTCGCAGCAAAACGCATCAGTCGCCAAGCGAGCAGCCAATCGGGCCGATCTCGCGATCAAACCCGCCGTCGTGCTGACTGCCCTTAGTGAGGTCGATCAGCGCTTCCAGGCTAATGCTCTTGCGTGCCAGCCTGTCCCTCTCTGCCTCACCGGCGGTGAGGGCAGCTCGCGATCACGAGGCGGAGCGACAGTGCTGCGCACGTCACGAGAATACGTCGAAGCGCTCCTGATCTCTCTGTCCAATTTGGTCTGCAGCTTTTGCTTTCGCTGGGCGTTCCTCGATTTGCTTCGATTCGCCCGTGGGCACGGGGGCTCCGCCGTAGGTTGGGTGGCCATCGCCGGACTGCTTATCGCTCGTTCGCAGCGGTCACCTACGGGGCGCGCGGTCACGCGCTTGTGAACACCCGGTAGCGTCCTGCGCATCGTCCAGAGCCTTAAAACTAAGAAATTATTACTAACGGCGTAAACTGATTGATACGGGCGAAGCATCTAGAGAAATCGATAGATAAAAATAGAACACCGAAATCCTGCCGAAGGGCAGTATGCTCTGTTCGCAAGACCTTGACGTCCTGTGATTTCAAATCTTTAATCTCTGTGATTCGTTGTTGGTTTTGGCGGAAGGTACCGAATTCTAAGGCTCCGGCAGTTCGAAACAACCTGTGGAGGCGTCATGGCTTTCAAGGCGACGGATTTCGGCCTCAAGATTTCGACGACTGGCGACAAGAATATGCTGAGCGCCCGGCCAGGCCATGTCCTGGCTGGCGGTACGGGGGGCATGAGCAGCCCCATCCCAGACACCCCAGGCATGTGCATCCGGCTGGGCAGCAGCCGCGCCGCCATTCCCATGTGCGTGCTTCGAGGGCGAGCGCGTCGGGCTTTCCACGTCTCGGAAGGCCGCTCGATCGGCCTAGGCCGACGCGGGTGCGCTTTCAAGGGCTCACGCTAACAAGGGCGCCTCACTTGGCGCCATCCTGATTTCGCCTGTGCCTGCGCCTGAATAGATGCCCGTTCACAACGAGCGCGAAACGCAGGGCTGCCACATGTCTGTCATCTGCCGCGTTGTTCTCACGAAAACCTCCTTTGCATTGCGCCGTCGCATGGCTCGGCGATGCCTCTCGGTCAACGCGGTTGCAAGATGAATCGAATTTAGATCCCGCGGACCATCTCGTTTCGTCAGTAATCCCTGCTCTTGAAACATCTTGTCGGTCAGATCCGAGACAAAACGCATTCTGAGGTTCTTGCCTGCTGATTCAACCCTCTGTGACTATAATCCAGGGAGATATGCGATGCGGAGCTGCAGCAGCGAAGTAATCAAGGGGCTAAAAAGGATTACCTTTCTGGGTGCGACGAGTCTCTCTGCAATTGCTGCATACTCCAGTCTCTTTCCCTCGCCATCATGGGCCGCCTGCACCAACGGACCGGGCAATTATACCGGTGAGGTAACGTGCACCAGCGCGGGCGCCGTGAATTTCACGATGACCGGCCCGGCGACGATAACCGTCCCGAATGCGGCTGTGGTCCACAACGGTATTCTCGCGGAGGTTACCGGAAATGCTGCCTCGGGGACAGCGACTGTCAGCGATACGACAGTCATAAATAACAATACAACATACCCGTCCATCGGTGTGTACATGCTGATATCGTCGTTCAGTTCGGCCGGAAACGGTACGCTGACGATGACGGGAACCAATTCCGTGACGACTGCAAATGGAACGTCCGTTGAGACAAATGTTCGCGGAACCGGAAGTGCCACAACGAACATATCCGGGACGATCACTGTCAATAGCCTTGTGACGAATACCGACGACAACGATGGCATCGAGACCACGACGCATGGCGGCGGAAACGCCACGCTGAACATGCCGGACGCATCGGGCACGGTCAACGTCAAGGGCGGCAACGGGATACTGATCGATTCTCTCGCCGCTGGCGGAAACATCAGCGGAAATGTCGGATCCGGCC
>JAEXUU010000306.1 GCA_023452965.1 Pseudomonadota bacterium
TCCATCAGGAACGGCAGTGCGAAGCCGCTGGCGATCGCGGGCGGGCTGACCAGCATGATCGCCGTGCAGGCGACGAGCGCGATGACGATCTCGAGGCCGAGGCGCGCCTTGCTCGAGAAGCCCTTATGCGACTGCTTCGTCACCTTGAGATAGTCGTCATAGAAGCCGATGGCGCCGTAGGTCGCGGTCACGCCGAGCACGATCCAGACGTAAGGGTTGCGCAGGTTGCCCCAGAGCAGCGTCGCGACGAAAAGCCCGGTCAGGATCATCAGCCCGCCCATGGTCGGCGTGCCGCGCTTGGCGAGATGCGATTCCGGCCCGTCGGTGCGGATCGGCTGGCCCTTGCCCTGCTTGATCCGGAGCCAGGAGATCGCCGCCGGCCCGAAGAAGAAGACGAAGAGCAGCGCGGTCGCGGTCGCCCCGCCGGCCCGGAAGGTGATGTAGCGGAAAACGTTCAGGATCGGGAAGTGAACCGCGAAATCGGCTAGCCAGACCAGCATTGGAACCTGTTCCTTGTCCTCAGTCGTCGGCCGTGACGACCGGGAAGCGGGCGGTCATCGCCTTCACGATCGAGCCCATGCGCGAACCGAGCGAGCCCTTGACCGTGACGACGTCGCCGGCGCGCAGCGCATCGAGCACCAGTGGCTCGAGTCCGCTCGCCTGGGCGGCATAAGCACCACGCTGGCGTGAAGGCAAGGCATCGTAGAGAGAACGCATCAGGGGTCCGCATGCGAAGACGAGATCGACCCCGTTGCCGGTGACAGCCTCGGCCAGCCCCTTGTGCAGCGCTGGGCCGCTTTCGCCGAGCTCCAGCATGTCGCCGAGCACGGCGATGCGCCGGCCGCGGCCATGGGCGTCGATCCGCCCGAGATTCTCGATCGCGGCCCGCATCGAGGCCGGGTTGCCGTTATAGCTCTCGTCGATCAGCGTGAACGGCCCGGACGGGGCATGCAGCATCTGGCGCGCCCCGCGTCCGGCCGGCGGCTTCAGCTCGGCAAGCGCCAACGCCGCCAAGGCGAGATCGGCCCCGATCGCCTCGACTGCTGCGAGCACCGCCAGCGAATTCAGAACGATGTGCTTGCCGGGGCTGCCGAGCTTGTAGGTGACCGGCCGGCCGAGCACATTGGCCTCGACCGTCGAGATGTCGGGCTTGAGCGAGCAGCCGAGCAGCCGGACATCCGCCGTTTCGCTCTCGCCGAAGCTGATGATGCGCCCGGCGGGACTCGCCTGCGCCAGCTCGCGCAGCAGGCCCGTCTGGGCGATGTCGGCGTTGATGATCGCCGTGCCCCCGGCCTTCAGCCCGCTGAAGATCGCCGCCTTCTCGCGGGCAATGCCTTCGATCGACTCGAAGGCGGCGAGATGCACCGGCTGCACCGTGGTGATGATCGCCACCTCGGGCTGGACCATCCGGGCGAGCGGCAGGATCTCGCCGGGGCTGTTCATCCCGATTTCGTAGACGCCGTAGCGCACATCCGCCGGCGTACGCGTCAGCGTCAGCGGCACGCCCCAGTGATTATTGTAGGAGGCGACCGGCGCATGCGTCTTGCCCTGTCGCGAGAGCACGAGGCGCAGTGCCTCCTTGGTGCCGGTCTTGCCGACCGAGCCGGTGACCGCGACGACGCCCGCATGGAGTTCGGCGCGTCTCGCGACGCCGGCGCGCTCCATGGCGCGCAGCACGTCCGGCACCACCGCCAGCGGCGCCTCCGCCGGGAAAGCTCCGGCGTGCGCCTCATCGACGACGGCAAGCGCCGCGCCCTTCTCGAGCGCGGCGGCGACGAAATCATGCCCGTCGCGCGCGTCGCCCTGGATGGCGAAGAAGGCATCGCCCGGCTCGAGCGTCCGGGTATCGATCGAAGCGCCGGTCACCGCGGCCGGCTGCGGGCCTTGCGCCCGCGCCTCCATCGCCTCGATCAGGCGGGCTCCGGTCCAGAGCGGCGCAGCCGTCATCTCATCTTCTCCCGCTGATTTCGGCAACCGCCTGCCGCACCGTCTCATGGTCGGAGAACGGCAAGGTCCGGTCGCCGATGATCTGGCCGGTTTCATGGCCCTTGCCGGCAACGACCAGGAGGTCGCCCGGCTGCAATTCGGCGACACCTGCAGCGAGCGCCCTCGCCCGGGCGCCGATCTCGCGCTGGCCGGGCGCGGCGGCGAGGATCTCGGCGCGGATCGCGGCCGGGTCTTCGCTGCGCGGATTGTCGTCGGTGACGATGGCGATATCGGCGCCCTCCGCCGCGATCCCGCCCATCAGCGGTCGCTTGCCGCGATCGCGGTCGCCGCCGCAGCCGAAGACGCAGATCAGCCTGCCGCTGGCATAGGGGCGCAACGTCCTGAGCACCGCCGCGAGCGCATCGGGCTTGTGGGCGTAATCGACGACGACGAGCCCGCCATTGTGCTCGGCCACGCGCTCCAGCCGGCCGGGCACGCCCTTGAGACCGGACAGCGCCGCGACCGCGGCCTGCGGCTCCTCGCCCGCCGCAATGGCGAGCCCCGCCGCGACCAGCGCATTGCCGGCCATGAAATCGCCGACCAGCGGCAGCATCACCTCGACCTCGCGTCCATCGACTGCGACGCGCAGCCGCTGCGAGAAGCCCTCGCGCTCGACCGAAAGCAGTTTGAGCCGGTCGCCGCCCCGGCCGATGCCGATCACCGGATGGCCTGCGGCTGTAGCGGCCCGCGCCGCCTCGGCGGCGTAAGGCTCGTCGCGGTTGATCACGACTGGCGCTCCGGCGGGGAGCAGTTCCCAGAGCCGGAGCTTGGCAGCGAGATAGTCCTCGACGCTCGGATGATAGTCGAGATGGTCGCGGCCGAGATTCAGGAAGGCGCCGGCCGTCAGCCGCACCCCGTCGAGCCGGCGCTGGTCGAGCCCGTGCGAGGAGGCTTCCATCGCGACATGGCTGACACCTTCCCCGGCCAGGCGGTCGAGAGAAGCGTGCAGCGAGAGCGGGTCGGGCGTGGTCAGCGAGCCGTAATCGGCCCCGGCCGCGGTGACGATGCCGATCGTGCCGAGGCTCGCCGCCTCCCGCCCGAGCGCCATGAAGATCTGGCGGGTGAATTCCGCGACCGAGGATTTGCCGCTGGTGCCGGTCACCGCGACGATGGTCGCCGGCTGGCGCGGATGCACCTTGGCTGCGGCGAGTGACAGTGCCCGGCGCGGATCGGAGACCTCGGCGAACGCGATGCCGGGGGCAAGCCCCGCTGGCCGGGGCTGGCCGGAAACAATGGCAACCGCGCCGCGCGCCGCAGCATCAGCGATGAACCGGGCGCCGTCGGTCTTGGCGCCGGCGAGCGCGACGAAAGCCTCGCCCTGCGCCACCTTGCGGCTGTCGAAGGCGATGCCCGTGACGCGCCGCTCGGCATCGTCCGGAAACGCCCCGGGAAAGAGCTGGCCGAGGCTGAAACCGGTATTGTCCATCTCTTCTTCCGCCTAGAGCCCGTGCC
>JAEXUU010000315.1 GCA_023452965.1 Pseudomonadota bacterium
CGGGCAGGAGATCAGGATGCGCGGCACGATTGGCGCCGGAGCATGGTCCTCGACCCGCAGCCGGTCCTCGCCGAGGCGCAGCACATAGAGGTCGACCAGCTCGTCCAGCACGTCGGCGACGAGTGGCGCGATCTCGACCGTATTGGTGGCTACGACCCGTTCGGCCGCCGCGTCGTAGCGATGGACCTGCTCGGGCAGCGTCAGCGAGACGGCGCCCGAGGTCAGGGCATGCTTCAGCGAATCGACCCGCTTCCCGCCCTCCGGCAGCCCTCCCTGAGCCGGCGGGGCTGGAGCGGAGACGTCGTAGCGGCGCGAAAAGGCCTTGAGGCGCCGTGCCACGGTCGCCCGGTCGGAGCCGATCAAGGAGAGGTCGGGCAAAGCGTGCGGAGCATGGTCGGCACGTAAGTTATTGCCGGAATCGAGGCCGACATGGCTCGGGATCAACGGCGCGGCGCCGGCGTCCTGCAAGGCCGCCTCGCCATGACGCGGATCGACATGCCGCGCCAGCCAGGAGCCCAGCGCCAGCGGCCTGATCTCGGTGGCGCGGCCGGCGGCACGCGGCGCTCCCGACCAGATCGAGGTGGCGGAGGCGCCGAGGTCGATGCAGATCGGCAGCCTGTGGACGCGGCGGCTGTAGCGCACCGGAAGGCTCGCGCGCACCAGCGGCTGCCCGCCATCATCACCGGCCGTGATGGTGAGCTCGACCGTGATCGGCCCGCGCAGGACATTGGGACCGCTGGTCCGGACGGCGCGCGAGAGCGTGGTGGTCAGGTTCTGCATCGGCACGACGGCGCGGCCCCGCCGGCCGAAATCGCCCTCGCGGACGATCTCGAGCGGGAAAGGCGTCGTAGCCTCGGCGACCTCGTTGTCGCCCATCCGGCTGACCACCTCGACGCTCAGCGGCGCTGTGCGGGTCAGCGGCCAGCGCCTGAGGT
Organism: Pseudomonadota bacterium; assembly: GCA_023452965.1. The sequence goes on from JAEXUU010000315.1 coordinate 936, forward strand.
CGATCACCAGCCCGTCGCAGCGCACGATCGAGGTCTCGTCGTCGGGGTCGACCTCGGCGTTGAGGCCGCCTTCGATCACGAGATCGGACGTCGTGCCGAGCGGGCAGCTGAGATGCGCACCGGCGATCGTCAGGGCGACATCGCCACGGTTCTGGCTGCGGATCGGCACCGAGCGCGCCTCGAGCGCGCTCGACCAGGGCCTCGCAGGCCCGTCGGGGTCATGGCCCGAGCCGTCCTGCGCGACCCAGCCGCCGAGCTTGGCGGTCAACCGGACCTGCAGCGCCGCCTTCGGATTGGCCTGGATCGTCTCGTCGACGAAATCGAGCACGGCGTCGCGCGTCAGCGTCACGTCGAGCCTGACCTCCTGCCCGGCCAGCGCCGGTGCGTCGGCCAGCCAGAGCAGGTGCCGGCAGGTGCTGGCGCCGGCGTCGGGGTAGCGTCGCAGCGAGACCGAGTGGTCCATCGGTGCGGCGATGGCGAGCGACAGGTTCTGCGCCTTCAGGCCGAAGCAGCTCGCCTCGATGGTCAGGCCGCGCCGGCCCTCCAGCACGATGTCCTTGGGAATGTCGATGGCGATCTGGCTGACGCCGAGCGTCTTGCCGGTGGCGAGCGAATCGAGGTCGATCTCGACCGGCTCGATCCGCCATTCCGGCTGCGAGGCGCCGGCCAGCACCGCGATCTTGACGACGCGGCGCGGCGAGGCGCGGGCGCCACCGGGCGTTTCGACGATGGTCGAGAAGGCGATCTCGAGACTGGCGTCACTCTCGATGTCGGCCTGCTGGCGGTGGGCCGCGACGGCGCGCATCACCGCCTCGCGCCGCAGGCCGAGCATCAGACGCTCGCCGGCACGCACCGCCGCCTTGTCGAGCAGCGCGCCACCCTGCAGCCAGCCGATGTCGATGCCGCTCGGCAGGCTGGGGGCGTGCGAGATCAGCGAGACCGTGACCGCCTTGACCATGTCCTCGGGCGCTTCGAAGGCGAGGATGTCGATCAGGCCTTCGCTGCGGTCGAGCGCGATGGTGGCGCTGAAGCTCGCGAGCCGGGTCTCGAGATTATAGCAGGACGCGGCGCTCATCCGTTCTCTCTTCCGGCTCCGGTCGGCGCCGGTTCGGGCGCAGTGGCGCGGCCGAGCGCGGCGCCCCATTCGTGGTCGACGCCCGAGACGGCTGCCGCCCCGGCGAGATAGCGGGCGAGCGTATCGCTCGTTCCGGCGCGCAGCCGCCGATAGGCGGCGCCGAATCCTGGATCGCCGGTATCGGCGAGTGCCTTGGCCGCGAAGGGCGTGCCGGCGAAGGCGGCATCGGCCTCGCGCAAGGCGAGATCGGCCAGCAGCAGGCGGCCATAGCCGCCCAGGACCCGACGCAGACCTAGCGCGTGCGGGGCCGCGGCATCCTCCTGGCCGAGAACCTGGCCGATCTGCGCCTCGATCGCGCCGAGCGCCGGTGTCAGGCCTTCCACGGCGTCGATCGTCGCCACGAAGCCCTGGGTCGTGGCCGCGAGGCGCGAGGCGCCGCGCAGGGCATCGCCGGCACGGTCATTGCGCGCGGCGAGCCCCGTGAGGCCGGCCACCTTCTCCCAGGCGACGATCAGCGCGCCCGCCGAAGCACTCTGCGCCGCCTCGCGGCGCAGGCCGGCGAAATGCTCGTGCAGCAGCATGATCTCGCCGGGCGTCAGCTCGCCCAGCCGTTTGCCCAGCTCCGCCAGTAGCGCGGAAGACTGGCCCGATTGCGCGCCAGCCTCGATGAGTTCGCTGCGCCGGCGCGCGACTTCCTCGAGTGCCGGTGCGGCCAGCGGGCGGCGTTGCGCTCTGCGGCGCAGTTCAAGGAGAAGGCCGTCGAGATTACTCAGCGGGCGCTGGCCGCGGCGCTTGCGGGCCGCGGCGATCGTCTGCTCGACCTCGGCGACGACATTCGTATCCAGCCAGCTCTGGTGCGCGCAGGCCGCAATGTCGTGCAGAAGGCGCATTGCTCGACGGTCCTGGCCTGCCAGCGTCATCGCTTCGCGACCAAGGAGCTGCGGCAATACGGGCTCCTCGTACCAGCCGAGCAGGCGTTCGGTCTCCGCCGGCGGGGTCTCGGGCCCGGGCGCGGGCAGGAGCAGGCGCACCGCACAGGCGCGCGCGGCGACCTTGGGCTGCTCCACGGCCCAGAGCAGCATGGCGGTCTGCTCGCCTAGCGTGCGCTCGCCGAGTTCGTCGGCCCGCGACGGATCGAGGCCCGTCAAGGCCGCTGCCGCCTCCAGCAGGTTGCTGCCGGCCTCCGGGGCTTTGGCGCGCGCGTCGATCCGGGCGAAGGGGCCCGCATCGGCCGGCGCCTGCGCCCGTGCCGCCGCGATCTCCGCCAGGATCAGGCTTAGCTGGGCGGTTCGTGCCGGCGTGGCCTGCCAGAGGCCGTCGGCCCGCCGGCCGGCGGCGAGCGCGAGATCGTCGCGCAGAGGTGCTGCTGCGCCGGGCGTCGCCACGACGAGGGCCTGGCCGGTGCCACCGCCCAGCGTGAGCCCGGTCGAGACCGAAGCGGCATAGGTTTCGCGGTGCGAAACCGCGCCGAGCTCTCCGTCCTGCCAACGGATGGTCATCGGTGCGCCGTTTGCCGCCTCGCCGGCGCCGATCCAGACGAGCTGGCGGCGTGGTTCGGCGAAGACCAGGACCTCGTCCTCTTCGAGCCAATCGGGAAGGCTCAGGCGGCAGGACCCGTCCGCATTGGCGATCGGCCGCAGCAGGCGAAAGCCGCGCCGCAAGGCGGCGACGCGGTTGAGGCCGGTGGCGTCGGTATCGCGCAAGTCGGCGGGCGTCGCGCCCAGCGCGTCGAGTTCCTCCTCGACGGCGAGCCGCAGGTCCTGATCTAGCTGCGCCAGTGCCTGTCGGGCTTGCCGCATTGCGGCCGGCAGATGCGCGACCAGAACGCCGCCGCCGCTGCCTTCGCCGCTGAAATCGAGCGCCAGCCCGTCGTTGCGGATGGCGGTGACGCGGGTCAGTGTGGCGCGCTCATCCGCCGGGTGCATGAACGGGCCGGCGAGCAGGCGTAAAGTCCCCGCTCCGGTTTCGGCGACCTGGTTCAGGCCACTGGCAATGAGCGTCTCCGGCGCGTCCTGCGGCCGCTCAGCGAGGGAGTGGCGCTCGATCGCCAAGCTGCCGGCGGTGTCACTGGAACTCGCTCGCAGCAAAGCGAGGCCGGTGCCCTGCGCGTCGGCCTGGTCCGGCGTCAGGCGCTCGTCGAGCTGGATCGCCACGACGCGGCTCTCGCCTTCGGTCGGGACGGTGACGGCATGAAGCACGCGGCTGCCGGGCGGCAGCTTGCCTGAGAGCGGCGCGTCTTCGCCGTCGCCGGCCGCAATCAGCGTGATGCGGCCGCCTGTCTCTTCAGCCGCAAGGAAGCGGGCGCGGGCGCTTTCGCTCCAGACCGCGGCGACATGACGTGAGCCGTCCCAGATGATGGCGACGGGCGCCACGGAAAGATGCACGGGGGCTGGCTCCGGAAAGACTGGCGCGGGAGGATGTCGGTGGCGGACCTTGCGCGATGGTCCGTCGTCTTGCAAGACGTTGCGGCATGACAGGCGGCGAAGCTTCCGTGTTGCTGGCGGATGCTGTCGCTTGCGAGGTCGAGTGGTCCCGCCCTAATCTTGCCGAGTTGGACGTGCGACTTTGCGGGATGGGCTTGCCTCGTCCTGCTCGTCCGGGCCGGACATGTCGACAGGCGTAGAGAACGGAGAGCGGTTTCATGGCGGCAGAGCCGGTTTGTTTCGCGGCCTTGCCCGCAGCCTTGCCCGCGCAGTGGGGCGTTTCTCCCACGGACGCGCCGACGGGCGACGAGGTCGTCCGGCGCCGTCTCATCCTGACCGGTCTCGACGATTCCGAGGACGCCCAAGAGACAAAGGCGAGTTTCCTCGCGCCACGCCTGTTGCCCCGCCTGTTCCGCGAGCCAGCGCAGGTCGGCTCCGAAGCGCGTGCGGCGCTCGAGGGGGCGGACCGCCTCGTCATCCTGCTGCCCATCGGCCGCTATGATGATGGCGTCTGGGCGCCGATCATCGAGCGCATCCTGCTCGGTGCCGGCGAAGGCGCCGCAAGGCCGCGCGAGACGATCCTGGCCTGGAGCGGCATCGAGCCCTTCCTTGCGCCCTTCGGCAGGCGCGCTTCGGAGATCTGGAGCGATCCGCGCCTCGTGGAATCGATGCTCGGCGTGTTCGAGCGCTCCGCCCGCTCGCTCGCCGCAGTCCTGCGCGAATCCGGCGCCGGGATCCGGCGCGGCCTGATCCGGTTCGAGCCCGGCCCGGCCGAGTCGCCGGCGCGCGTGGCGCTGGCGCTCGCCTGAGCCGACGGCTACTTCCAGACGAGGGCGTTGGCGAGGTCGCGGCGGCCGCATTCGAGCGACATGGCGTTGACGGCGGCGCGGTAGCCCTGCAGCGAATAGACCACATGGGCGGGCCTGCCGTCGGGGGTGGTGCCGTTGAGTTCGAGGGTCGTGCCTTTGTTGTAGCCGGCGACCGCGTCCATATCGAGGATCGGCTGGCCGTTAGAGCCCTCCTTCATCGGGCGGATGAAGTTGCCGGGCGCGCTGGCGTTGAGCGGGCGCACATCGCCGCCTTCGGTCACCGAAGCCTCGATCGGCGCGCCCGGGCGGTAGTAGCGCTTGTCGTCGAGCAGGTGCTGGATCGCGCCGCTGCCCTCGCTCTCGGCCGAGAGCAGGATGAAGGGCGCCTGCTCGCGCCAGTTGGTCGGCCCGGCTTCGGCGGCGGCGGTGTAGGCGTAGCAGGTGCGCTTGCCGGTGGCCGCATCCTCGACGACGCTCGCATACCAGTTCTGGAAGCGACGGATCAGGCGGCCCGGGGCTTCCGGCAGCAGCATGTCGCTGGTGTCGACCGCGCGGGCACGCAGCTGGTATTCCTGCCGGCTCGGACCGGTATTGGCGACGCGGATGGTGTACTGGCCCGCGCCGAGCCGGTAGCGGCGCAGATTTGGCCGGCTCGGATTGGCGATGTGGATCGTCCGCAGCGGCGGGTGGCCCGGCGCGAAGACCTCGACGAGCAGCTTGCCGGGGCCGCGCAGGCTCGGCAGCGGTATATCGACCTCGACATAGGATTCGCGGGCGATCGAGAAGGCGTACTGCTGCAGGCCGCGCCCGCCCTCGACCCGCCCGTCGATGCGCAGCGGCGTTTCGCTCAGGCGCGGCGCCGAGACGGCATTCTGGTTGCGCGAGGAGCCGAGCGCCGCCCACTGCGTCGCGGTCGGCAGATCGTCGAAGGCGACGAGGCCGCCGCTGAACACCGGGGTCGTGTCCTTGCGGTTGGCGCTGACAGCGATGCGGAAGCCGTTGTGCCGCTGCTCGACCGAGACCGAGGCGCTCCAGCGCCGCGCCTCGTCCGAGGA
>JAEXUU010000372.1 GCA_023452965.1 Pseudomonadota bacterium
GTCACCTTTAACGCCAAGATTGCGATTCGCTAAGCGCGCCGACGAGGGTCGGACCTGCGCTGCATGCTTGTCCACAAAAGAGCAAGGCCGGTTTCCCGGCACTTCCCCCTCAAAAGAGAAGGGCCGGTTTCCCGGCCCCTGCCCTGTTCCGATCACTGGCCCGGCGCGGCCGGGGTCGGCGGCGGCGCGCCGCCGGGATTCTGCATCTGCCGCAGCTGGTCGAGGACGCCGCCGGCATTGGGAGCCGAAGGCGCGCTCGGCGCGGCCGGAGCCGTGGCGCCCGGGGCCGGTGCGCCGTCGATGATCGAACGCTGGGTCCGGCCATGGGTCGCGAGCACGGCCAGCGTGAGCGAGGTGATGAAGAACAGGCCCGCCAGGATCGCCGTCGCGCGCGTCAGCGCGTTGGCCTGGCCGCGACCGGTCATGAAGCCGCCGACGCCACCGCCGCCACCCGAGCCCATGCCGAGGCCGCCGCCCTCCGAGCGCTGGAGCAGGACGACGCCGACGAGCGCGATCACGATGATCAGGTGGATGACGATGAGAACGTTCTGCATGGCTCACGAAATGGGTATGGCGTGCACGTTCGCCAAGATGGGCGATCCGGCACGGATCCGCGTTTTCGGCGGTGCCCATAGCATGGGCATGCGCAATGCACCACCGGCGATTTCAGCAGATTCGCTTCAGCCGCAGGCGCGGGCGATCCCCAGGAAATCCTCGGCCTTGAGGCTGGCGCCGCCGACGAGGGCACCGTCGACATCAGACACGCCCATCAGCTCGGCGGCATTGGACGGCTTGACCGAGCCGCCATAGAGCAGCCTGACGCTGGCAGCCGCAGCCTTGCCGAGGATGCGGCCGAGATCGGCGCGGATCGCGGCATGCATCTCGGCAACATCGGCGGTGGTCGGCGTCAGCCCGGTGCCGATCGCCCAGACCGGCTCATAGGCGACGACCAGCGTCGCGCCGGTCGAGCCCTCGGGCACGGAGCCGCGCAGCTGCTTCTTGACCACGGCGAGTGCCTTGCCGGCCTCGCGCTCGTCCTTGGTCTCGCCGACGCAGACGATCGGCACCAGAAGCGCCGCCTGGGCCGCCTGGGCCTTGGCCTTGACCGTTGCATCGCGCTCGCCATGCAGGGTGCGGCGCTCGGAATGGCCGACGATGGCGTATTGCGCGCCCGCATCGGCGAGCATCGCAGCCGAGACCTCGCCGGTGAAGGCGCCGCTTTCGCGCAGACTGCAATCCTGGCCGCCGGTGGCGATGCGCGAGCCGATCAGCGCGGCAGTCATGGGATAGAGCAGCGTCGCGGGCGGGCAGATGGCAAGGTCGACCTTCGTCCGCAGGGCACCGTCATGGCCGCGCGCGATCTCCGCGGCGATGCCGAGATCGGCCTTGAGACCGTTCATCTTCCAGTTGCCCGCCACCAGCGGCTTGATGCTTGCCGTCACGCCCGTTCTCCGAATTTGCCTGCAAGGGCACTAGCAACGCCCGGAACGGTTCGCAATCACATGCGAGAGCCGGTGATTGCCGAGCCGGGTCTCTGTTCCTATAAGCGGCGCGCAAGTGCGCCGTCGCCGACAGGACAGGAAGATAGCAAGATGATGATGCAGGGCATCCGCAAGGCGGGGCAAAGCCTGGTCGGCAAGCTCCTGATTGCCTTGATGTTCGGGTTCCTGATCTTTTCCTTCGCGATCTGGGGCATTGGCGACATCTTCCAGGGCTACGGCCGCAACGCGGTGGCTGTGATCGGGAAGAAAGAGATCACCATCGAGCAGATGCGCACGGCCTATCAGAACGAGGTCCAGCTGCTGACACGCCAGCAGCGGCGCCAGATCACGCCCGAGATGGCCCGCGCGGTCGGCCTGGACCAGCGCGTGCTATCGCGGCTGATCACCGAGGCGACGCTCGATCAGATCGGCGACAGGATGGGCCTTGCCGTCTCCGACGACACGGTTCGCGACGTGATCTTCAACGATCCGAACATGAAGAACGCCGCCGGCGCCTTCGATCGCAACCGCTTCAACGAGCTGCTGCGGGCGATCGGCCTGACCGAGCAGGCCTTTGTGCGCGAGCAGCGCGCCGCGACGATGCGCCAGGAGCTCGCCGAGATGGTGATCGGTGGCATCTCCGCCCCGGTCGCCCTCCAGGAGCTCGGCCATAGGCTTCGCAACGAGCGGCGCGACGTCGCCTATGCGGTGATTCCCGAGACGGCTGCCGGCGAGATCGCCGCACCCGCCGAAGACGTGCTCAAGCGCTATTTCGAGGAGCGCAAGACGTCCTTCCGGGCTCCGGAGTTCCGCAGCGCCAATGTGCTGGCACTGACGGCGGATACCCTCGCCGATCCGGCCAAGGTCTCCGAGGCGGACGCCAAGGCCCATTACGAAACGGTCAAGACCCAGCGCTACGGCTCGCCCGAGCGCCGCACGATCCAGCAGATCGCCTTCCCGAGCATGGAGGAGGCGCAGGCCGCCAAGGCAAGGATCGACGCCGGAGAGACCTTCGAGGCGATCGCCGCCGCCCGCAACATCGCCGAGGCCGACCTCGCGCTCGGCACCTTCGCCCGCGAAGGCCTGTTCGACCCGGCCGTGCGCGATGCCGCCTTCGCCCTCGCCCAGGCCGCGGTCAGCGCGCCGGTCCAGGGCGGCTTCGGCCCGGTGCTGCTGCGTGTCACCGAGATCGAGCCGGCGCGCCTCAAGAGCTTCGAGGAAGTTGCCGACGAGGTCCGCAAGGAGGTCGCGACCAGCAAGGCTGCGGCCCTGATGACCGAGCTCCACGACAAGATCGAGGACCAGCGCGCCTCGGCCCGGCCGCTCTCCGAGATTGCCCAGGAGTTCGGGATGACCATCCGGCCGCTCGGACCGGTCGATTCCAGCCTGCGCAAGCCCGACGGCACGCAGGACACCCAGCTCCCCGGCGGCAGCGCGACCCTGACCGCGATCTTCGGCTCGGATATCGGTGTCGACAACGAGGCGATCCGCCTGCCCAATAATGGCGGCTATGTCTGGTTCGAGGTCACCAAGATCGATCCGCCGCGCGATCGCAGCTTCGACGAGGTCAAGGCCGAGGTCGAGCGCCAGTGGCGCGCCGACGAGGTCTCCGCCAAGCTCGCCGCCAAGGCGCGCGAACTGATCCAGCGCCTCGATGCCGGGGAAGCCTTCGCGACGGTGGTGACCGCCGCCGGCCTCAAGCCCGAGGAGGCGAACGGCCTCGGCCGCCAGGACCAGAGCGACGCCCTGCCCCAGAACGTCGTCTCGCTGATCTTCGGCACGCCGGTCGGCAAGAGCGCCTCGGCCTCGGTCGATGGAACAGGCCGCATCCTGTTCCAGGTCAAGGCGGCGACGGTGCCCCCCTATATGCGCACCACCGAAGAAGCTGAGAACTTCGTGCGCCTGTTCACCTCGAGCGTGAGCGATGACGTCCTGACCCAGTACGTCCGCAAGCTGCAGAAGGATCTCGGGGTCACGCTGAACCAGGCCGCCTTCCGCAACGCGACCGGCGGCACGCAGAACTGAGAGTTCCGAGCATGGCGTCGGCCTTCGACCTCGAACGTTTCACCGCCGCCTACGACGCCGGCCAGCCCCAGCTGGTGACGCTGAGCCTCGTTGGCGACTGCGAGACGCCCGTCGCGGCCTTCATGAAGCTGCGCCATGCCGGCAAGGGGCCGGCCTTCCTGCTCGAATCGGTCGAGGGCGGCGCGGTGCGCGGGCGCTACTCGATGATCGGGCTGGAGCCCGACCTGATCTGGCGCTGCCATCACGGCCAGAGCGCGCTGTGCCGGCCGGCGCTGGGTAGCACTTTCCTTCCAGACGCCCGCCCAGCCTTCGAGAGCCTGCGCTCGCTGCTCGCCGAAAGCGCCATCCCCGATCAGGATGGGCTGCCGCCCATGGCCGCCGGCGTGTTCGGCTATCTCGGCTACGACATGGTGCGCCTGATGGAGCGCCTGGCGGAACCGAAGGAAACCGGCGTCGGCGTCCCTGATGCGATCCTGATGCGGCCGACGCTGATGGTGGTCTTCGACTCTGTGCGCGACGAGATCACCGTGGTGACGCCGGTGCGGCATCAGCCTGGGGTGTCGGCGCGGATCGCCCATGAGCAGGCGCAGGAGCGGCTCGAGGCGGTGGTCAGCGCGCTGGAATCCCCTCTGCCCGCCGAAGCCGGGGTCGACATTGCCGGGCTCTCCCATCCCGAGCCGGTCTCGAACACCAGCGAGGCCGAGTACGAGGCGATGGTGCTGAAAGCGCAGGAGTACATCCGCGCCGGCGACATTTTCCAGGTCGTGCTGTCGCAGCGTTTCGAAGCGCCTTTCGAGCTGCCGCCCTTTGCGCTCTACCGGGCGCTGCGCCGGATCAATCCGGCGCCGTTCCTCTGCTATCT
>JAEXUU010000438.1 GCA_023452965.1 Pseudomonadota bacterium
GACCGAGCAGAGGATGACCATGCCGAGGCTGAGCTTGGTCGTGTCCCAGTCCTTGACCAGGGCGCGCAGCGCGGACTCCTTCGGCTTGTCCTTGGTGCGGGCGACGAAGACGTCCGGCTCATGCAGCGAATGGCGGATGAAATAGGCGGCGATCGCAGGCAGCACGCCGATGGCGAACATGCCGCGCCAGCCGATCGTGGGCAGCAGCAGCGGTGTCGCGATCGCGGCGGCGAGCACGCCGACCTGCCAGCCGAGACCGACATAAGAGGAGGCGCGAGCACGCTTCGAGGCCGGCCAGGCTTCGGCGACGAGCGCCATACCGATGCCGAACTCGCCGCCGAGGCCGAGGCCGGCGATGGTGCGGTAGATCAGGAGGTCCCAATAGCCCTGCGCGAGGGCGCACATGCCGGTGAAGACCGCGAAGAGGACGATGGTCCAGGTCAGCACGCGCACGCGGCCGAGCCGGTCCGAGAGCATGCCGAAGCCGATGCCGCCGATCACGGCGCCGACCAGCGTCGCGGTGACGAGCGAAGCGCCCTGCGCCTGGGTCAGATTGAGATCGGCCGAAATCGCCCGCAGCATGAAGCCGAGGATCAGCAAGTCGAAGCCGTCCATGGCGTAGCCGATGGCCGAGCCCCAGAGAGCCTTCCTGGCCTTGCTGTCGACCTCTGTCGGTGCGGAATGGGCGATTGAGCCGGCGGTTGCGGCCTGGTTGTCACTCACGGCGGAGTCCCCTGTCTGGCTTCTGATGACGTGCACAGGAACGCAAATGCATCAGGGCACGCCCCGTGCGTGCCTCTGCCTGCCGTCCCTTTGGAGTTTGGGCGTGCACCCATCTTCTCCGGACGCTTCTGCGTCACTTGACGACCGACCGCTAGGGCCTGCCGCGAGAAGCTCACCGCTGCGCGAGACATAGCCCCTCCGCGCCGCACGCCGGCATGATTGTCACGGCATTATCTCATTTGCAATCCTAAATCTCAATTTTGCGACACTTTCGGAAAGCGGCAGGCTTTCCACAAGCATCGGCGTGTCGTGGCGCGATTCAGGGATTGACCTCGACCGTCATCGCGCTGAGAAGGGGCCGTTTGCGAACCCGACATTGCCCCGCCCGAACGCCGCAACCGGCGAACGATGGCGCTCAGCCCCTGGAGAAGAAGACCATGCCCAATCTCTATATGCCGGTCGACAGGGACACGATCGCCCTCGAGGCGGCCAAGATGCTGCTCGAGATCAAGGCCGTCCATTTCTACAAGGACAAGCCCTTCATCTTCACCTCGGGCTGGGCGAGCCCGGTCTATATCGACTGCCGCAAGATCATCTCCTTCCCGCGACTGCGCTCCTCTCTGATCGACTTCGCCGCGACGACGATCGTGCGCGACATCGGCTACGAATCGATCGACATCGTCGCCGGCGGCGAGACGGCCGGCATCCCCTTCGCTGCCTGGATCTCGGACCGGCTGGCGCTGCCGATGCAGTATGTGCGCAAGAAGCCGAAGGGCTTCGGCCGCAATGCGCAGATCGAAGGCGAAGTGGTCGAGGGCGCCCGCACGCTGCTGGTCGAGGACCTCGCCACCGATGGCGGCAGCAAGGTCAACTTCTGCAAGGCGCTGCGCGACGCCGGCGCCAAGGTCGATCACTGCTTCGTGCTGTTCTACTACGACATCTTCCCGCAGGGCCGCGAGATGATGAAGGAGATCGGCGTCGGGCTGCATTATCTCACCACCTGGTGGGACGTGCTCAAGGTCGCCAAGGCGAGCGGCCATTTCGAGCCGAAGGTGCTGGACGAGGTCGAGAGCTTCCTCAACGAGCCGGCCAAGTGGTCGGCCGCGCATGGCGGCATCTCGGACTTCAACCAGGCCAAGCAGGGCTGAGCCACCACGCCATGCGCCTCATCCTCGATCGGGCGCATGGCCGCCTCAGCGACGACCGCGGCAACGGCTTCGAGTCGGCGACGCGGCAATGGCAGCCGGACACGGCGTCCGCAGAGGGCGAGCCGGTCACGCCGATCGAGGCGCTGCACTGGCTCCAGCATGCGAGCGGCCGGCCACTGCGCACGCCGGTCGCGGTGATCGGCACGCGGACACCCACGCAGGAACAAGAGCAGGCGGCCGAACAGACCGGCCTCCTGCTCGCCCGGCACGGGCTGACGGTGCTGTGCGGCGGGCGCGCCGGCGTGATGGAGGCGGTGTGCCGCGGCGTCGCCAACGGCGGCGGCCTCTCGATCGGCCTCCTCCCCGACACCGAGCCGGAAGCCGCCAATCCCTATGTCACCGTACCGCTCGCGACCGGGATCGGCGTCGCCCGCAACGCCCTGATCGCGCGCGCAGCGCACAGCCTGATCGCGATCGGCGGCGGCTATGGCACGTTGTCGGAGATCGCCTTTGCGCTGCAGTTCGGGCGGCCGGTCTTCCTGCTGGAAGGCGCGCCGGCCGTGGACGGCGCGACACGCTGCGCGAACCCTGGCGAAGCCCTCGAACAGGTCGCCCGCGCAGTGCTGCGCCTGCCGGAATCAGCCGCGGACTGAAGCCGATTTCGGCGCGCGTTCGGCCGTGGCACCGGAACGTGCCAGTGCCGCGCGCAGCAGCGCCCCGGCCTCGCTGCCCTTGCGGGCCCGGCGCCAAAGATCATCGGCCAGCGCCTCGTAGAGCCGCACCGGCTGCTCGTCCGCCGTGAGCATGGCGATGCCGGAGCGGAGGTTCGGCAATTCGCCGCCGAGCCGGAACGGGCTCAGGCCCAGCAGCGTCTTCTCCGCGGTCCGGAAGAGCTGGAAGGTCATGTTCGGCAGGGTTTCCTCGATCAAGCCGATCTGGATGCCCATCGGCTCGCTTTCGATCAGCGCCAGCAGATGCTCGACCTCGGCCCGCGCCGCGAGACGCCGCCGGGCGAGCTCGTCCTCGGGAAGGTTGAAGCGGCCGACGATGCCGAGCTTCAGCCAGCGCTCGATCTCCAGCACATTGACGAAGTTGACGACGCTGAGCCGACGGCGCTCGCGGGCCTTGCGACGCTCGTCGAGGATGGCGATGACCGCGTCGATCTCACCCTCGGCCTTGTCGCGATCTTCGACATGCGGCGGCAGGGCCTCGACGAGCGTGCGCCGGAGATAGGAGGCGTAGTCGCCAGAGGTCAGCAAATAGGAGAGCGGCGGGAAATGGGCGACGACCTGGTCGGCCTCTTCCTCGATCTGCCGCATGCGCTCGAAATAGGCGACGGGGCTCGCATAGTATTCGACCCCTGCCCCGAGC
>JAEXUU010000458.1 GCA_023452965.1 Pseudomonadota bacterium
GAGAGGCCTTGAGGCCAGCGGAAAACGCGCCCCGGTGAGTCGGGCCGTCCTGATCTTCGAGAACCGGAGCGCAGCGGACATTAGTCCGTGAGCACCGGAAGCGCAGAAGGTCGCGACGGACGGCCGCCGGAGCAGAGTTTGCCGCGGCCTCAATAGCAGGAAACAAACTCGCGATAGACCCAGCCGACGACCTGGCTCGTGCCGCGCGGGCGGATCAGCACCCAGGGCCGGCCGCGCTCATCGAAGCTGGAGTTCACCACCCGGACACCGACGCCATTGGTGACGCGGCCGATGATGTCGCCATTCGGCGTCTCGCGGATGTTCAGCGGCGTGCCGGTCGGATCGGTCACGGCGCAGCGATTCTGGGCAAGGGCCGGGCCCGCGGCCAGGCCGGCGACGAGCGTGACGGCGAGAAGTCCGAGGCGGGTGGCGGTCATTCTGGGATCCTTCATCTCGTCGCGCCGACGTCCGGGCCGGCCATGCCTCGAAGCCATGTCGCCGCCAGAGCGGTTTTCGCGCCGGCATTGTCACGAAAATGCCACGCTCTTCCCGGTTCCGCCGTCCCGGCCCTGATCTTTGACAGAGGTCAAAGATCAGGCGCCCACCTGCATGGTCGAACCGATCTGCACCGCCTCAAGCGGCCCCACCGTGCAGGATCCCTTCCGATGACGTCTCGTATCGCCCTCGCCTCGCTCGCAGCTGCGCTCCTGGGCGCGACGACACTCGGCGCCGCCGCCTCCGACCTGCCTTCGCGCAAGGCCACGCCCTCGATGACTGCGATCGATCCCTGGAGCCCCTGGATGATCCGCGGCCGCGCGCTCGTCGTGATGCCGCAGGAATCGGCCAGCCTGCGGGCCGGCGGCGTGCCGATCGTCGGCGGCGATGTCGAGATCTCGACCTCGGTCGTGCCCGAGCTCGACATCACCTACTTCTTCACCCGCAACATCGCGGTCGAGCTCATCCTCGGCGTCACCCCGCATAACGTGAAGGGCGCGGGCTCTCTCGCGGGCGCCCGCATCGGCTCCGCCTGGCTGCTGCCGCCGACCCTGACCCTGCAGTACCATTTCGACCCGATCGGGGCCTTCAAGCCCTATGTCGGCGCCGGCATCAACTACACCGTCTTCTTCGATGAGAAGGCCAAGGGCGGCTTCAACAGCTTCGACCTCAAGGATTCGTTCGGCTTCGCCCTGCAGGCCGGCGTCGACATCATGATCGACCGGCACTGGGGCATCAATTTCGACGTGAAGAAGATCTTCCTCGAGCCCAAGGTGAAGGTGAATAATGGTGTGATCACCGGCAAGGCCAAGATCGACCCCTGGATCTTCGGCACCGGCGTCACCTACCGGTTCTGATCCGTCAGGCGCGCCAGACCGGGTCGCCGTCCAGCGGGCGGCGGCCCATCTTGTTCATTCCGGAAAAGGTCCTCGGCAATTTCCTGCACTTCTGGATAAAATAATCCGGCGCATAATGCTTCCGTAAGCGTTCGAACGCCTGAAGGAGCCTGCCATGTCCAACCCCGCGCCCAGCCTCTCACTGCCCAAGGGCGTCGTCGTCAAGGGCGCCCTCGCCGCGCGCTATGACGAGGTTTTGAGCCATGACGCGCTCGCCTTCGTCGCCGATCTGCAGCGCCGCTTCAACGAGACGCGCAAGCGCCTGATGGCCGTGCGGGCCGAGCGCCAGAAGCGTTTCGACGCCGGCGAGACCCCGGATTTTCTGGCCGAGACCAAGCATATCCGCGAGGGCGACTGGAAGGTCGCACCGATCCCCGCTGATCTGCAGGACCGCCGCGTCGAGATCACCGGCCCGGTCGACCGCAAGATGATCGTCAACGCGCTGAACTCCGGCGCCAAGGTCTTCATGGCCGATTTCGAGGACGCCTCCTCGCCGGTCTGGGCCAACATGGTCGAGGGCCAGATCAACCTCAAGGACCGCTGGGCCGGCAAGATCGACTTCACCGACGCCACCACCGGCAAGGCCTACAAGCTCAAGGACAAGCCCGCCGTCTTGATCATCCGGCCGCGCGGCTGGCATCTGCCTGAGCGGCACATCGAGATCGACGGCGAGATCGCCTCGGGCGCGCTGGTCGATTTCGGCCTCTATGTCTTCCACAACGCCAAGGCGTCCCTGGCCCAGGGCTCCGGCCCCTATTTCTACCTACCCAAGCTCGAGAGCCATCTCGAGGCGCGCCTGTGGAACGACGTTTTCGTCGCCGCCCAGAACGCGCTCGGCCTGAAGGCCGGCACTATCAAGGCGACCGTGCTGATCGAGACCCTGCCATCCGCCTTCGAGATGGACGAGATCATCTACGAGCTGCGCGAGCACATGGCCGGCCTCAACTGCGGCCGCTGGGACTACATCTTCTCCTTCATCAAGAAGCTCGCCCGCAACAAGGCCTTCGTCCTGCCCGACCGCTCGCAGGTGGTGATGACCAAGGCGTTCCTGCGCGCCTATTCGCTGCTGCTGATCAAGACCTGCCATCGCCGCGGCGCCTTCGCCATGGGGGGCATGGCCGCCCAGATCCCGGTCAAGAACAATCCGGAGGCCAATGCCGCCGCCTTCGCCAAGGTCAAGGCCGACAAGGAGCGCGAGGCCGGCGACGGCCATGACGGCACCTGGGTCGCCCATCCCGACCTCGTCCCGGTGGCGATGGAGGTGTTCGACCGGCTGATGCCGCAGCCGAACCAGCTCGACAAGAAGCGCGAGGACGTCAACGTCGGCCGCGCGGACCTGCTGGAAGTGCATGAGGGCACCCGCACCGAGGCCGGCTTCCGCGAGAACATCCGCGTCGGCGTGCAGTATCTCGAAGCCTGGCTGCGCGGCCGCGGCGCCGTGCCGATCTACAACATGATGGAGGACGCAGCGACCGCCGAGATCAGCCGCGCCCAGATCTGGCAGTTCATCCAGTACGGCGTCGAGGTCGACGGCGGCACCAAGGTCAGCGCCGAGCTGTTCAAGCGCTGCATGCCCGAGGAAATGGAACGGGTCAGGGGCGAACTCGGCGCCGAAGCCTATGACAAGGACCGCTTCCCGGAGGCGATCGAGCTGTTTTCCAAGCTCTCGCTCGCCCCGGAATTCGAGGACTTCCTGACCGTCCCCGCTTACGCCAAACTCGGCTGATCCTCCGGCGGGCGTCGCCGATGCGGCGCCCGCCGGTCCCCGAACAGCGGGAGCAGCCAATGTCCGACGAAGACTTCATGCGCGAGGCCGTGGCGCTCGCCCGCGACAATGCCCTGCAGGGCGGACGCCCCTTCGGCGCCGTCCTCGTTCGCGATGGCGTCGTCGTCGCCCGCGCGGTCAATCGCATCCACGAGACCAACGACCCGACCACCCATGCCGAGCTCGAGGCCATCCGGCAGGCGAGCGCGGCGCTCGGCTCGCCCCGGCTCGATGGCGCCACCATCTATGCCAGCGGCCATCCCTGCCCGATGTGCCTCGCCGCCATGCACATGACCGGGGTCAAGGCGGCCTTCTTCGCCTATTCGAACGAGGACGGCGAGGATTTCGGCCTCTCAACCGCCAGGGTCTATGCCGAGATGGCCCGGGAGCCGCAGACCCAATCG
>JAEXUU010000464.1 GCA_023452965.1 Pseudomonadota bacterium
CGATCGAGGATCTCGCGCGCCAGCTCCTGCGGCGCGCGGCCATCGGTCTCGACGACGAGGACGTCCGCAATGTCCTCGTCGGCCAGACGCTTCGCCTGTTTGAGGCTGCGCTCGATCTGGGCGTCGCGGCCTGCTCCGGCTTCGCGCCGGTCGAGGCGCTGCCGCAGGCTGTCGTCGCCGGCACGCAGCCGCACCACCGTGATCCGCGCATCCGGTATCGCGGCGAGGATCCAGCGTTTGTCGAAAGCGACGTGGATCATCACGCCCGACATGATCAGTCTGCTGTGGCCGAGCGCGCGATAGGTCGTCCAGAGCGCGGCGAGGTTGAGCTGGCTGACATCGCGGGCGCCCGGTGCCAGGGCCGATAGCGCGGCGGCGTCGGGCTTGGGAAAGACCCGGTCGAGCTCGTCGCTCTCGATCGCCGCATGAGCGACCCCCGCCTCGGCGAGCAGGCCGCCCAGCTCCCAGCACAAGGTCGACTTGCCGACCCCGGCCGGGCCGGTGATCAGCAGGATCTCGACGCGGGATACGGACATGGCTGCACCGGTCATAGTGCGCCGGCCGGAGCCTGCTCCTGCTGTGCCAGCAGGCGCGCGGCATCGGCCGACAGCAATGGCGAGGCGCTCTGGCCTTCCCGGATGCCGGAGGCGAGCAGCGCGGCATCGCCCGCCGAGCCCGCGATGCCGTCCGCGCTGACCGCCACGCCGAGCCCTTGCCCAAGGCCCGCGAGCGCCCGCACCATGCTGGCTGCCTCCGCGTCCTGCATGTTGGAAATCAGGCGGCGATCGATCTTGACCTTGTCGAAGCCGAATTCCCGGATGTGGTAGAGGTTCGAGTAGCCCGTCCCGAAATTGTCGAGCGCGACCCGCACGCCCGCCTGCCGCAGGGCGCCGAGGGCTGTCTTCGCGGCATGCAGATCATGCACGATCGCGCTTTCCGAGATGTCGACCTCCAGCCGCGACGGCGGCAAGCCCGCCGTGCGGATGGTCGCAAGGACGCCGTCGCTCAGCGCGCGGTTCTTGAGCTGGGCCGGCAGGATGTCGACCGAGAGGACGATGTCGTCGGGCCATTCGCGGGCCGCCTGGCAGGCGATGGCGAGGACACGCCCGGCAAGCTGGTGGATCAGCCCGGTCTCCTCGGCGACCGGCAGGAAGCGCTCAGGCGGAAAGCGCTCGCTCCCCTCGACGACCCAGCTCGGCACCGCTTCGAACCCGGTCACCCTGCCACTGGCGAGATCGATCGACGGGCGGAAACGCGGCCTGATCTGATCCTGTTGCAGCGCCTCGCGCAGTTCGCGTTCGATCTGCTGACGCTGGCGGACCAGGCGGTCCATGTCTTCCTCGAAGAAGCGGAAGGCGGAGCGGCGCTCGCCCTTGGCGCGATAGAGTGCGAGATCGGCCTTACGCAGCACCTCGGGCGCCGTCTGCGCGTCATCGGGCAGGAAAGCGATGCCGATGCCGGTCGCGACGCGGTGCTCGACCCTGCCGATCACGATCGGTTCGGCCAGGCTGTCGATGACGCGCATCGCGATGTTGGCGCTGGCCTCCAGCCCCATCAGGTGCTGGGCCAGCAGCACGAACTCGTCGCCACCGAGACGCGCCACCAGGTCTCCCTCCCGGACGGAACGCAGCAGGCGCTCCGCCACGATCAGCAGCACCTCGTCCCCGGTGCCGTGGCCGTAAGTGTCGTTGATCTGCTTGAAGCCGTTGAGGTCGAGCAGGTAGACCGCGTGTACCTGCCCTTGCGCCGGCGGCGAGGCGGCTGCCATCGCCAGGGCCTCCTCGAACTGACGACGGTTGGCGAGGCCGGTGAGCGGATCCTGATAGGCGAGCTCGCGGGCCCGGCCTTCGGCCGCGATGCGCCGGGCCATTTCACGCTTCTGCTCGATATAGCGGCGCGCCGCGAAGATCAGCAGGCCGACGGCCAGCACCGCGCCGATCAGCAGCGCCTCGTCGAGCTCGATCGCCTTCTGCGCCGCCGGTACGCTGCCTTGAGTCACGAAGATGTCGACCGCGTAGGCGACGTAGGTGACGACGAGCACCACGGCCAGGACCATGCTGAGATCCTGGAGGCTGGTACGGTGCTTAGCGATGACGTTCCAGACTCTCGACAAGCAAGCCTCCCGACCCCGCGAGACGACGCTCACCTCGCTCCGGTCGGCCGCCTAGTACCCTTGCCGGATGCTCGTTACCAGCAATCCGGAGATGATCGCGGCAATTCGCTAGGAGAGCAACTCTGTCTCGGCCGGCCCCGTGCCGGTGGCGCTCCGGTGCGACCGGCTCGGGTGGAGGCCGGAGCGGCAGATAAAAAAACGGCCCGGGCGATTGCCCGGGCCGTGCATGGATTGAGTCAGGCCAGAGCCTCTCAGGCCACTTCGGCCTTCTGCTTCTGCGAGCGCTTGCGCTCGTTCGGGTCGAGGATCGACTTGCGCAGGCGGATCGACTTCGGCGTGACCTCGACGAGCTCGTCATCGTCGATCCAGGCCAGCGAGCGCTCCAGCGTCATCCGGATCGGCGGCGTCAGGCGCACCGCCTCGTCCTTCGAGGTCGTGCGGATGTTGGTGAGCTTCTTGCCCTTGAGCACGTTCACTTCGAGATCGTTCTCGCGGGTGTGCTCGCCGACGATCATGCCCTGGTAGACCTTCCAGCCGGGCTCGATCATCTTCGGGCCGCGATCCCCGAGGTTCCAATGCGCGTAGGCTACGGCCTCGCCGGTCTCCATCGCGATCAGCACGCCGTTGCGGCGCCCGCCGATCTCGCCCTTATAGGGCAGATAATCGTGGAACAGCCGGTTCATGATCGCGGTGCCGCGGGTGTCGGTCAGCAGTTCGCCCTGATAGCCGATCAGGCCGCGGGTCGGAGCGTGGAAGACGAGGCGCAGGCGATTGCCGCCGGAGGGGCGCATCTCCAGCATGTCGGCCTTACGCTCGGACATCTTCTGCACGACGACGCCGGAATGCTCCTCGTCGACGTCGATCACGACCTCTTCGATCGGCTCGAGCAGCTGGCCGCTCTCGTCGCGCTTCAGCACGACACGCGGGCGCGAGACGCCGAGCTCGAAGCCCTCGCGGCGCATGGTCTCGATCAGGATGGCGAGCTGGAGTTCGCCGCGGCCGGAGACGATGTAGCTGTCCTTGTCGGGCGCTTCCTCGACCTTCAGCGCGACATTGCCCTCGGCCTCCTTCAGCAGGCGGTCGCGGATGACGCGCGTCGTGACCTTGTCGCCCTCGGTGCCGGCGAGCGGGGATTCGTTGACCATGAAGGTCATCGACACGGTCGGCGGGTCGATCGGCTGGGCCGCGATCGGGGTCTCGACCGACGGGTCGCAGAAGGTGTCGGCGACCGAGCCCTTGACCAGACCCGCGATCGAAACGATGTCGCCGGCGATGGCCTCCTCGATCGGCTGGCGCTCGAGCCCGCGGAAGGCGAGGATCTTCGAGATGCGGCCGGTCTCGACGACCGTGCCGTCGCCGGAGAGCACCTTGATCGTCTGGTTCGGCTTGGCCGTGCCCGAGGTAACGCGGCCGGTGATGATGCGGCCGAGATAGGGGTTGGCCTCGAGCAGCGTGCCGATCATCCGGAACGGGCCTTCCTCGACGGTCGGCTCCGGGACGTGGCTGAGGATGAGGTCGTACATCGGGGCGAGGCCCTGATCCTGCGGGCCGGCGGGGTCATGCGCCATCCAGCCCTGCTTGCCCGAGCCGTAGAGGATCGGGAAGTCGAGCTGCTCGTCATTGGCGTCGAGCGCCGCGAACAGGTCGAAGACCTCGTTGATGACTTCCTGGACGCGGGCGTCGGGCTTGTCGACCTTGTTGATCGCGACGATGGGCTTCAGGCCGCGCTTCAGCGCCTTCGAGACCACGAACTTGGTCTGCGGCATCGGGCCTTCCGCGGCGTCGACCAGCACGATGGCCGAGTCGACCATGTTCAGGATGCGCTCGACCTCGCCGCCGAAATCGGCGTGGCCGGGGGTGTCGACGATGTTGATGCGGGTATCCTTCCAGACGACCGAGGTCGCCTTGGCCAGGATCGTGATGCCGCGTTCCTTCTCCAGGTCGTTGGAGTCCATCACGCGCTCGACGATGCGCTGGTTCTCGCGATAGGTGCCGGACTGCTGGAGCAGCTTGTCGACGAGCGTGGTCTTGCCGTGGTCGACGTGGGCGATGATGGCGATGTTGCGCATGGACATGCGGAAAGCGGCCTCGGTTGACGACCGCGAGCCGGCGGGGACATCCCGGCCGGCGCAGCCTGAGCGTGAATGGACAATGAGGTTAGTTGCGCTGCACATAAACGCTGGAGGGCGTTAGGGCAACCTGCAAGGCTGCTTCAGCTGCGCGCGACCCGTCGCGAGAGCCAATAGGAATAGCCGGTGCTGCCGGCGAAGAGCAGCGCGAGCCCGCCGAGACAGGCGCTCGCCAGCACGAGCGGCGGCGCCCCGGCGAGTGCGAGCGCGACGAGGCCGACGCCGAGCCCGACGGAGGCCCGGCCGTAGAAGCGCTGCGTCTTTTCCCAGACAGTCCGGTCGGCGAGGGTCCAGGGCGTCCGGATCCCGAAGAGCTGCATCGGCCGCGTCTTGCCCGCGACATTGCCGGTGGCGATCAGGAAGAGCCCGAGCAGCGCGCTCGTCAGGCGCGGCACGTCGGGGGCAAGGCCGAGCGCGTTGCCGACCAGCAGGGCATGGCAGGCGGCGAGTACCAGGATCAGCGCATGCCAGGTCGTGACATAGGCCTTGCCCGAGCGGGCGAGATTGGCGGCGCGAGGCTCCAGCCGCGGCAGCAAGGCGAAGAGCATGGTCGCCGCCAGGGCAATGCCCGGCATGAGCAGGAAGGCGATCCAGGCGTCGGCGAACCCGTCCGGGCGGCCGTTCAGGGCGAAATGCACCGCGATGCGCGCATCCGCCGGCATCTGGCCGAGTGCGAAGGCCGAGGCGGCGAGCATGACCCCGATCAGGCCGAGGCTTGCGAGCAGCGGGTGGCGGATCATGGCTTATCCTTCTGGAGTTTGGATGGAAGGGGCCGGGATTCCAGGACGAGCCCGAAATGGTCGAGGAACAGGCACATCGCTTCTTCGAGGACGGAGAGGTTCAGATGGTAGGTGACGGTGGTGCCGCTTTTCTCGCTCTGGATCAGGTCGGCCTCGCGCAGCACCGCGAAATGGCCGGACAGGGTCGGCTTGGCGAGGTCGAAGCGGGCGGCGATCTCGCCGGCCGTCAGGTCCTTCTCCCGCAGCAGGCGCAGGATCTCGCGCCGTGTCGGGTCGGAAAGGGCTTTGAATACCAGGCTCATGTTTGTTGTTTAGGAAAATACCGAAATAAGGGCAAGCGCTTTTCGGCACCTGTCCGGGAATGTCGGTCCTCCTGCCGAGGGCGCCCCGCCTATTTCCGGCAGGCGAAGGGCATGAAGGTGCTCGACAGGCCGGCATTCATCCCGGCCATCACCATGATGTTGGCGAGGTTGAGCTCTTCGGAGCTGCGCGGGCAGACATCCGGCGGCGTCTGGCAGCCGGAGGCCATGAAGGCGTCGTGCCGGGCGAGGAACTCCGGGCCGAGCCCCTTGGTGCCGAAGCGACGGGTCGCCTCGTCATAGGCCGTGCGATAGCGCTCGCATTTCACCGCCGGCCAGTTCTCGCCGCCACGCGGCTGCGGCTGCGGCTGCGCCAGCGCCGCAGGGCCGGCGAGCAAGAGGTCGAGGGCAAGGGCGGCTGCAACCAGTGTTGCGGGGCGCGCGAGCGGCTTGGATCCGGGCATGTTTTTGTTTCCGTGCTGGTGCCGGCTCAGCTGGCCGGGCCTTGCTCGCTCAGGGCGAATCTTCGTTCGACGATGGCGCGGCCGAGTTGATCCATGGCGAGGCGATAGGCGCTGACGCCGCCGGAATCGATGTCGCCCCGCGAATAGCTCGCCACCACTTCGGCGAGAACGGCGTCGGCCCGCCGCTCCAGTCCGGCGAGCGCCGTCTCGTCGGGCGCGGCGCGGACCGCGCCGAGCAGCTCGACCATTTGTCCGAGCCCCGCCATCGCCCGCTTGCGCCGGGATGCGCTTTCGATGCCGAGCAGGCCGGCGGCGCCGGAGCCGAGCAGCGAGAGCGCCATGACGCCGAGATAGAACCAGTCGCCATAGAGCTCGAAGAAGGTTTCCTGCTCGCCATCGATGAAGGCGGCGGCACCGCTATGGACCGCGAGCGGCGCGTCCTTGTCGGTTGCAGGCGTCTCCAGCCCCTGGATCGCCGGCAGTTCGGTGGCGAGGGCGACGCGCAGCGACAGGACCGCGCTGACCAGATCGGCGACGCGGCTGTCGTCGAGCGACTGCGCCGCCAT
>JAEXUU010000471.1 GCA_023452965.1 Pseudomonadota bacterium
TCGAGACCTGGCGGCGCGTGCGCGATGCCGACGGGACCGAAGGCTGGGTGCTGCACAGCCTGCTCTCCGGGCGGCGCACCGTGCTCGTCGCGCCCTGGTCGAAGACGAAGGGCGAGACCTTTGCCCTGCGCGAATCTGCCAGCGACAACGCCACGATCCTCGCCAGCCTCGAGCCTGGTGTGATCGCCAATGTCCATTCCTGCCCAGGCGGGGGCTGGTGCAATGTCACCGTCAACAAGATCAACGGCTATCTGCGCCAGGACCGGCTCTGGGGCGTCTACCCCAACGAGAAGCTGAACTGAGCCGGCACGGCGCGCCGAGGGCAGCAGCTCACATCGCAGCGAAGGTCATCAGCTTCCGCCCGCGCGCATCGAGCAGCGTGAGCTTGCCGCGCGCAGGATCGGCCCGCCAGCGTCGCACCTCGCGCAATCCGGCGAAGAACTTCTGTTCCTGATTCATGGCGGCCGGTGTGCAGGCCATCTGCGTCGCGGCCACCGGTCCGAAGCTGATTCGGGTGCCGCTGATCCTGGCCGAGCCGTTCATCCGGTTGCAGCCGCCGGAACCGCTGACCCGACCATCGGCAGCGATCTCGAGCACGGTCTGCAGCCGGTCGATCACCCCGCCTTGCTTGATATCCTCGAGCAGCCAGCGCCCGACGGGCGAGGCGGGACGCTCCGGGGCGGGCGAGGGCGCGGCGGCGACGCGCTCGACACGGATATCGGTCTCTTCCGACCCGCCGTCGAAAATGCCGTGATGGCTGGTGTTGATGAAGAGCAACTGGCCACGATGCAGGATGCGGGCCTGCAACGCATAGCGTCGGCGCGGCTGGATCTGCGCCCGGTCGAAGCGCAGCACATAGCGTGTGGGATTGCGCGCGCCGCTGGCCCTGGTCTCGGCGATGATGCGTGCCGGTGCATCCGCGAGCGAGACGTCGAGCAACTTCACCTCGACGATGGCGCCTGGCGGCAAGGCGATGCGCTCGCGATACGAGACCGTTCCGCGCAAGGTTGCGGTCGCCGCAAGGGCGCCGCCGGCGGGCGCCAGAAATCCGAGCGCAAGGGTGCCGACGAAGTCGCGCCGCGATGCAGTCATGATGTGAAGTCCCCTCTCTGTCGTGGCGTTTCGCTTCGCCCCGAGTGGGGAATGACTCAGCCGTCGATCTTGCGCAGCCGGACGACGACGTCGACGCGGGCGATCTCATAACCCTGCGGCGGCGGCGGGAGCTCCGCAACATCGACCGCCGAAGCGGGGATGTCGATCACCTTGTCCTCGCCGTCGACGACGAAATGATGGTGGTCGCTGCTGTCGGTGTCAAAAAAGGTCTTGGCGCCGTCGATCGCGAGCTCGCGCAGCAGGCCGGCTTGCGTAAACTGATGCAGCGTATTGTAGACCGTCGCGAGCGAAACCGGCACGCGGGCCTTCATCGCTTCCTCGAACAGCATCTCGGCGCTGACATGGCGGTCGCCCTTGGCGAACAGCAGCCAGCCCAGCGAGACCCGCTGCCGCGTCGGACGCAAGCCAACGCGGCGCAGACGCTGGCGCACGTCGTGGAATGGACATCCCTGGCGCGCGCTCGATCCGTAGCCCGGTTCCTGTGGCGTCAGATCGTTCATGCTTCGGGTCTGCGTCCTTGCTTGCATGCCGGGCCGGGAAAGGCGACTGGCTCCTCTCACCGATTTAAGGCTTCGAGCTCCGGGCCGCAAGCATTGCGGCGCAGGGCTGCGTCATCTCGTCTTTGCAACGGCCTGTCATGGTGGTGGTGCTCAAAGAAACGGCCGGATCATCCACGCTTTGCGACGCCTTTCGCCCTTTCGTTTCGCGGCGACACCGTGTTAGGCACGCGTCACGACAGATGACCGCCATGAGATCGGGCGGCCGGAATGGAGCGGAACGGGATATGGAGCGGCAATCGTCATTCAGCTACGAGGAGATCCTCGCCTGCGGTCGCGGGGAGCTGTTCGGGCCGGGCAATGCGCAGCTGCCGCTGCCGCCGATGCTGATGTTCGACCGCATCACCGAAATCAGCGAGGATGGCGGCCCGCACGGCAAGGGCTTCGTCCGCGCCGAATTCGATATCCGCCCTGACCTCTGGTTCTTCGACTGCCACTTCAAGGGCGATCCGGTGATGCCGGGCTGTCTCGGCCTCGATGCGCTCTGGCAGCTCACCGGCTTCTTCCTCGGCTGGCTCGGCCTGCCGGGCCGCGGCCGCGCGCTCGGCGTCGGCGAGGTCAAGTTCGCCGATCAGGTGCTGCCGAGCGTCAAGCAGGTGGTCTACGGCGTCGAGTTCAAGCGCGTCTTCAAGTCGAAGCTCGTGCTGGGGATCGCCGATGGCTGGCGCGAGGCCGACGGCAAGCGTATCTATACGGTCTCCGACATGCGGGGCGGCCTGTTCAAGCCCGAAGCGGCCTGAGCAAAATCGCCGGCCCGTCTTGCGCTGTGCGGCCGCTCGGTCCATCTGCGCCGTATCGACATGATTAACGAGCCGGGCCTGGCGACCCGGCACGCCACCAAACAGCCGGAGAAACGAGCATGAGACGCGTT
>JAEXUU010000317.1 GCA_023452965.1 Pseudomonadota bacterium
GAATTGGAGAGCAGCAGCACGGGCGCGCTCTCATCCCCATCGATCCGGATATGGAAGTCCTCGCCCCTGACCTTCAGCATCGGCATCGGCGTCGCTCTCCTAGGCTGTTGCGGTGCTGATCGCACCATCCGTGGCAATCGAAAGCCGCTTTCCGGCGAGCCCGGACTGGAGCGCGGCGGGAAGCTTCAGGGCAGGGGGCGTCGCCCAGCCCATTTCGCGGGCGACGACGAGGCCGAGCAGCAGGATCGCGTCCGGCTCGGCGATCAGGATCGCGGCGGGCGCCTTGCCGGCATGGACGAGTTCGAGCAGCACCGCCGAGGCGGAGGAGGAGCCGATCGTGCCAGGTAGCGCCAGCACCGTGCCGGCGACACTCTGCCCGCGCTGCGGATGGCGGGCGTCGATGATCTCGCCGCTGCGCGGGTCGACGCCGCCCCAGAAGCTGATCGGCGCGGTCAGGGCAAGGCAGGGCGCGGTGACGGCTTCACCCGGCAGCAGGATTTCTGCCCTCACGTCCATGCCCGTCACGCCCATGTTCTGGGCTCCCTGACCAGCCGGCCGGCGACGGCGCTCTCGACGCATTCGGCGAGCGAGCCATAGGTCACGGCATAGCCGGTATTGCCCGGCGCATAATGGGCGAACTTGCCGGAATTGGTCATCAGCACCCCGCCTTTCAGCTCCGGCAGGATCGGGGTCACCACCACGCAGGTGTCGACGACGAAGACGACCCCTGCCTGTTCGAGCGCTCGGCGCCGACCCTGTTCCTCCAGCGGCTTCAGGACATGGCGGCCGGTATTGGCATAGAGCGGCCGCGTGAGCTTGCGGCCGGCGAGGCGCCGTTCGAGCGCGTCGATCTCGGCGAGCGAGAGATGCGGCGAGCCGATCGCGACCGCGTCGACCTGGTCCGTGGTGCCGGAGGTGGAGAGCCGCGCCAGCTCGGCGGCGACGTGCTCCGGCGTGACGCGCAGCGTGCGTTCCGGGGCAAGCCCGCCGAGCGCGGTTGCAAGGTCAGGTGCTTCCGGCGTCATCCCGGCGACATGGAAGAGGCCGACGCCGCCCGCCGAGGCCGCCGCGGCGCCGAGCGCCTTGAGCTTGTCCTCGTCGGCGAGGCCCTGCAGCCCGTCGATCACCGCGATCGCGCTGCCGGCCTCGCGGCCGAGCAGGGCGCCGAGCACGGGATAGAACACCTCCGCGCCGCGCAGCGCCTGCGACAGGCCGGAGACATCGATGACCAGCGTCGCGCGCCGGTTCTCCTCTCGGTGCAGGCCGTAATCGGGCGCGCGTCCGGCAATGGCGCAGGCAATGTCGAGGAAATCGCCATAGCGGTTGGTGCGGGCACCGAGCACCGAATTGCAGAAGACGACGGCATTGGATTCGCCCCAGGCGACATCCGTGCCCTGTCTCGGCCGGTGACCGGCCTGATAGGGCGCGCAGGTCCAGCTCGGCTCGCAGCCCATCGCCTCATAGGCGCGCATCATCCGCGCCGCCATGGCGTGCTGGTCCGGCGGCAGGCGGGTCGCGACGCAGCCATGCGGGGTCAGCGCGCCGACATTGAGGGTCGCGCGCACTGCGACGTGGGCCCCGCCCGCGACCAGCTTCTCGGCGAAGAGCGTGCCGGAATCGCCATGGTAGAGCGCGCCGTCGATATGGGCCGAGGCGACCGGGATCAGCCTGGGCGCACCCATCAGGCGAGCGGCTTCCGCGACGATGCGCATCGCCATGCCGGCGCCGTCGCCCTGCGCGCCGCCTGCGATCGCCCGTTCCTCGGCGGAGAGCTCAGGCATTGCCGCTCATGTACTCGCGCTCCTCCTCATAGAGCACGAGGATGCGGTCGATGATGGCGTCGGTGGCGCCGCGATAGGTCGTGGGATCGAACAGGTCGTCCAGCTCTTCAGGCGAAAGCTTGCCGGCGAGCGTCGGGTGATCGGCGAGGACGTCCCTGAGATGGCGCCCGCTGGCGATGCAGTCGCGGCTGGCCTCCTCGAGCAGATGATGGGCTTCGCCACGGCCGATGGTCTGCGCGAGCGCGAGCGAGACGCGCTCGGCCATGACGAGCCCGTTGGTGAGATCGAGATTGTACTGCATCTGCTCGGGGAAGACCTGGAGCCCCTCGATCAGCGTCACGGCCTGGTTCAGGGCCGAGCCGGCGATCAGGAAGAGCTCGCGCAATGTCAGCCATTCCGCGTGCCAGCCGCCCATGGCCCGCTCATGCTCCTGCGGCATCGCGACGAGCATGGTCGAGACCAGGCCGGGCGCGCGCTTGGCGGCGGCGAGAATCAGCGTGCACAGCACCGGGTTGCGCTTGTGCGGCATCGCCGAGGAGCCGCCCTTGCCGGGCGCTTCCGGCTCGGCGAGCTCGCCGATCTCGGTCTGTGCCATCAGCGCGATATCCCCGGCCATCTTGCCGAGATGGCCGAGCAGCAGGCCGAGTTCGGTCGCGATCCGGGCGGGACGCCGGCGCTCGCTGTGCCAGGGCACGCGGACGGCGCCGATCGAGGGCATGATGCGGGCAAAGGCCTCCGACACCGCATCGGCCTTGTCGCCGAGCGAGGCGAGGCTGCCGGCGGCGCCGCCGAGCTGGTGCGCGGACTGGCCCCAGATCATGAAGTCGTCGTGGAAGGAGACGATGGGGCCGAGCCAGTTGGCGGCCTTGAGCCCGAAGGCGATCGGCACCGCATGCTGCAGGAAGGTGCGACCGATCATCGGTGTGCGGCGGTGCTCGCGGACCAGGCCGGCCAGCGCGTGGGCGAGACGGGCCGAGCGGGCGAGGATCAGCTCCTGCGCCGAGAGATATTGCTGGGCATGACCGGAATCGATCACGTCCTGGCTGGTGGCGCCGTAATGCACCCATTTCGCGGCGTCCGGATCGGCCGCGACGACGCGGGCGGTCAGCGCCTTGACCAGCGGGATCGCCGGATTGCCGGCCAGCGTCGCGGCCTTGCCGATGGCGGCGATATCGTAGAGCCCGGCCGCGCAGGCGTTCGCGATTGCGTCGGCGGCCGTGGCGGGGATGACGCCGACCTGGGCCTGCGCCTTGGCGAGCGCCGCCTCGAAATCGAGCATGCCCTGCAGACACGCCCGGTCGTCGAAGAGGGCAGCAAATTCCTGGTCGGCGAAGAGCTCGCCGTAGAGTCCGGCAGGGTCAGCCATGCCGGCCCGCGAGGGTTGGCAGCCTGTGGTTCGGGGCGTGCTCGACGGCGTGCAACCTGGCCTCCCTCTGTCGCCTCCGGCCTTGGCGAATGCCGGCGTTCCGTTAAAGGATGAGGCGTTGGTTTCTGGATAGACCCGAGGCGAGGGCGGCCGCAACCTGCTGCGGCGTCGGACGGGCCATGAGGATGGGAGTGACGCCATGGCAATGACCATGAACGGAGAGGCGCTGCTGCCGGCCGCCAAGGCGGTCGTCTGGGCCAAGCTCAACGATCCCGAGGTGCTGGAGGCCGCCATTCCCGGCTGCGAGCAGCTCACCAAGGACGACGACACGCATTTCTCCGCGGTGGTCAAGGTCAAGCTCGGCCCTGTGAAAGCGACCTTCAAGGGCAAGGTCGAATTGCAGGATCTCGACCCGCCGAACGGCTATCGCATCGTCGGCGAAGGCGAGGGTGGCATCGCCGGCTTCGCCAAGGGCGGCGCCAGGGTCATGCTAGAGGATGCCGAGGGCGGCCAGACGCTGCTGCGCTACGAGGTCGAGGCGCAGGTCGGCGGCAAGCTGATGCAGCTCGGCTCGCG
>JAEXUU010000635.1 GCA_023452965.1 Pseudomonadota bacterium
GAGCTGCGGCCCACGTGGCCGCGCGCCCTACGACGTCGTCCTCACCCATGGCTTCTGCCTGGACGAGAAGGGCGAGAAGATGTCGAAGTCGAAGGGTAACGTCACGGCCCCGCAGGACGTGATCAAGGATTCAGGCGCCGATATTCTGCGCCTCTGGGTCGCGGCGGCCGACTATTCCGACGATCTGCGTATCGGCAAGGAGATCCTCAAGACCTTCGTCGAGACCTATCGCAAGCTCCGCAACACCATGCGCTGGATGCTCGGCACGCTCGCCCATTTCAGCGAGGAGATCCGTGTCACCGAGCCGGCTTCGATGCCGGAGCTGGAGCGGCTGATGCTGCACCGCCTCGCCGAGCTCGGCCCGCAGGTCGAGGAGGCCTATCGGACCTATGACTACAAGAAGGTCGTGAACCTGCTCTCGCAGTTCATGAACACCGAGCTCTCGGCCTTCTATTTCGACGTCCGCAAGGACGCGCTCTATTGCGATCCGCGCTCCAGCCATGTCCGCAGGAGTGCGCTCACCGTCGTCGATCATCTCTTCCGCTGCCTGACGACCTGGCTCGCGCCGATCCTGGTCTTCACCGCCGAAGAGGCCTGGCTCGAGCGTTATCCGCAGGCGAAGGCCGGCGAGGGCTCGGTCCATCTCGAGCTCTTCGCCGCAGC
This sequence comes from Pseudomonadota bacterium, assembly GCA_023452965.1. The sequence goes on from JAEXUU010000635.1 coordinate 664, forward strand.
GCAGGAGAGCTGGTTCGATCCCGAGCTCGCCGAGCGCTGGGCCAAGGTCCGCCGCGTTCGCCGCGTCGTCACCGGCGCGCTGGAGCTCGAGCGCGCTGCCAAGCGCATCGGCTCCTCGCTGGAAGCGGCGCCGATCGTCCATATCGCTGATCCCGACCTGCGCGCTGCCGTCAGCGGGCTCGATCTCGCCGAGATCTGCATCACCTCCGGCGCCAGGATCAGCGATGTGGAGGGGCCGGAAGGGGCCTTCCGCCTCGCCGACGTGCCCGGCGTGTCTGTCGTTCCGGTCCGGGCGTCCGGGGTGAAATGCGCCCGCTCCTGGAAGTATTTCGACCCGGCGACGGCCGAGGCCGATTATCCCGACGTCACCCCGCGTGACGCCAAGGCGCTGCGCGAGCTCAGCCGCGCGGCATGAGCCAGCCGGAACCGAACCAGCCGCCGGCCGGCGCCGGCATGACGCCGCTGCGCCGTTTCGGCGTCGTCCTCGCCGTGGTCGTGCTGCTGCTCGACCAGGCGAGCAAGCTCTGGCTGCTCTTCGGCGCGCGCCTCGCCGAGGAAGGGCCGTTCCAGATCACCTCGTTCATGGAGTTCGTGCTCGCCTGGAACCGTGGCATTTCCTACGGCCTCTTCCAGCAGAGCACGGATATCGGCCGCTGGCTTTTGGTGGCGGTCTCCTTCCTGGCGCCGATCTGGCTCGGCCGCTGGATGTGGCGCTCGCAGGACAAGCTGACGGTTGCGAGCCTCGCCCTGATCATCGGCGGCGCGCTCGGCAATGGCATCGACCGGGCCGTCTTCGGCGCCGTGGTCGACTTCGTTCATCTCCATTTCGGGAGCTTCAGCTGGTACATCTTCAACGTTGCCGATGCGGCAATCGTTGTCGGAGTGGCCGGGCTTCTGTATGAGTCCTTCCGGCCCGGCGCCGGCAAGGCGGTCTCGCACTGAGATTGCTTGCCATGGTTTTGCCGCGGCGATCGATCATGACGGGGCATTCTGCCCCGGGACGGAGAATGGACATGGCTTATCGGATCCGCGCCTCGCGCATGCTGCTCGCCGGCGGCCTGCTGCTGGCTGCGACCCCTGCCTTTGCCCAGGAAGGCATGCTCTTCCAGAATCTGATGAAAGGCACGGGGCTTTTCGGCAGCGACAACAACGACATCGATTACAGGCAGCGTGCCCCGCTGGTCGTGCCGCCGTCCTCGACCCTGCCGAAGCCGCAGGAGCCGGGCGCGACGCGCACCGCCGCCTGGCCGGATGATCCGGATGTCGCCCGCCGCAAGGCCGATCGCGACGGCACCCGCGCACCCTTCGCCAGCACCGAGGCCTATCGCGCCAACAACCGGCCCGAGATGACCCAGGAGGAGCTGCGCCGTGGGCGCGTCGTCGGCCGCGCCAACGGCCCGGACGGGATCGTTCCCGACCACAACAACTACAACAACCAGATTGCGCCGATCCGGATCGGCCGCGAGATGGCGGCGCGTCAGGCCCAGACCGACACCAGCAACCTGACCTATGGCAGCGAGCCTGAGCGGAAATACCTCGTCGACCCGCCGGTCGGCTATCGCCGGCCTGCCGGGACGGCGCCGCTCGGCCCAGGCCTCGCCGGTCCGCAGGAAGACAAGCACGCCGTCGGGCAGCGCGAGTTCCTGATGGGCACCAAGCCGATGCAGTAACGGCTTGGGGCGCGCCAACCCGGCGCGCCTTTGCCGGCGAAGCCGCGCGGGCTGGTTTCCGGCGATGCGCAGGCCTATCTTCCGGTGGAGCCCATCTCCGGCTCGGGCCGCCAGGCGGCTCGGGTCGATATCTTGTCCCGTTGCCGCAGGAGTCCGACCAGCCCCATGACGGTCCATACGCCGCCCAGCAGCGTCGCCAGCACGGTCGAATCCTTCCGGCTCGCCAATGGCCTGGAGATCGTGGTCGCTCCCGACCACCGGGCTCCGGTCGTGACCCACATGGTCTGGTATCGCAACGGCTCGGGGGATGATCCGGCCGGCAAGTCTGGCATCGCCCATTTCCTCGAGCATCTGATGTTCAAAGGCACGGCGAAATGGCCGGCCGGCGAGTTCTCCAAGATCGTTGCCGGTTATGGCGGCCAGGAAAACGCCTTCACCTCCTTCGACTACACCGCTTACTTCCAGCGCGTGCCGAAAGAGCATCTGCGCGCGATGATGGACTACGAGGCCGACCGGATGACCGGCCTTGCCTTCGACGAGAGCGTCGTCGGACCGGAGCGCGACGTGGTGCTCGAGGAGCGGCGCATGCGGGTCGATGCCGATCCGGCCGCCCAGCTCGGCGAGGAATTCTCCAGCGCACTCTACGTCCACCACCCCTACGGTACGCCGATTATCGGCTGGGAGCACGAGATCGAGGGGCTCTCGCGCGAAGATGCCTTCGCTTATTACCAGCGCTTCTACACGCCGGAGAACGCGATCCTCGTCGTCGCCGGCGATGTCGAGCCGGCCGAGGTGCTGCGCCTGGCGCAGGAGACCTATGGCGCAATCTCTGCGCGCGGCGAGCCGCCGCGCCGCAACCGGCCGGTGGAGCCCGATCCGCGCGCCGCGCGCCGGGTCTCTCTGTCCGATCCGCGCGTCCAGCAACCTTCGCTGCGCCGTGCCTGGCTGACCCCGACCTATCTCTCCGGCC
>JAEXUU010000668.1 GCA_023452965.1 Pseudomonadota bacterium
CGGCAAGTTCAAGGCCGCGCCGCTCTGGCGCGGCTATCTCGGCCTGGCCGAGGAAGGCTGAAGCGAGGCCTCAGCTTCCCTTGCGCCGGTCAGCCCGGCGCGAGAGCATGTTGAGGCCTTCGATCAGGGCCGAGAAGGCCATGGCGGCGTAGATGTAGCCCTTGGGCACATGGGCGCCGAAGCCTTCGCCGATCAGCGTGCCGCCGATCATCAAGAGGAAGCCCAGCGCCAGCATCACGATGGTCGGGGTCTTGTCGATGAAGCGCGCCAGCGGGTCGGCGGCAAGCAGCATGACCAGCACCGCGACGACGACGGCGATCACCATCACCGGGATGTGATCGGTCATGCCGACGGCGGTGATGATGCTGTCGATCGAGAAGACAAGGTCGAGCAGCAGGATCTGGAAGATCACGCCGCCGAAGGTCACGGCGGCCGCCGAGCCACCCTCGAACATGTCGGGCCCGTGATTGGGGTCGACCTTGTGGTGGATTTCCTTGGTTGCCTTCCAGACCAGGAACACGCCGCCGGCGATCAGGATGATGTCGCGCCAGGAGAAGGCCTTGCCGAACACCGAGAACACCGGCGTCGTGAGCTGGACAATGATGGCGACGGTCGAGAGAAGGGCGAGGCGCAGGATCAGCGCCAAGCCGATGCCGATCTTGCGGCCGCGCGAGCGCTGATGTTCCGGGAGCTTGTTGGTCAGGATCGAGATGAAGATCAGGTTGTCGATGCCGAGCACGACCTCCATTGCGATCAGCGCCCCGAGAGCCGCCCAGACTGTGGGGTCGGCGGCAAGTGTCATCAGGGCGTCCATCGAAACTCCAGCAAGATTTTGAACCGGACCTTCCGGGGTGGAAGGCGCTTCGGTCATGCCGAAATGGGCGGCCCGGGCGCGGTTGCAAGGCGTGGCCGGTGAAGCAGGCACAAAAAAAGAGCCCCGAAGGGCTCTTTTCGTAGCGGTTTCTCTGTGCGTGTCGCTCAGGAGGCCGGCGTTCCGGCCGGCGGCTGCTGGTTCTGCAGCTCTTCGAGGCGCTGGCGATAGAGCGCGGCGAAATCGATCGGATCGATGTAGAGCGGCGGGAAGCCGCCATTGCGCACGGCGTCGGCGACGATCTGGCGCGCGAAGGGGAAGAGCAGGCGCGGGCAGTCGATCATCACCACCGCATGCAGCTGCTCCTGCGGAACGCCGAGGATGCGGAACACGCCGGCATAGCTCAGCTCGAAGGCGAACAGGGTGTCGTTGCCGACGGTCGCCTTGCCTTCCAGCGTCAGGACCGCTTCGAACTCGGTGTCGCCCAGCGCGTTCGCGGTGACGTTGACCTGCAGGCCGATCTGCGGACCCTGCTGCTGCTGGCCGGAGAGCGAGCGCGGCGCGTTCGGGTTCTCGAAGGAGAAGTCCTTGATGTACTGGACAAGCGTGTTGAGGCTCGGCCCCTGCTGGTTGGCGTCGCCCGCGCCATTGCCGTTTTCGTTGGCCATCGGTCCCATCGTCTTCTAGGCGGCCCTGACGGAAAACTCCGCATAATTGCGGAAACTGTCCGCCGTGCCGCGAGCGCCGGACCCGCGTCGGCTATCATGGCGGCCGTGCTGGCACAAGCTAAGGCTCTCTGAGAACGCTTGTCGCGGCCGGGGGGTGGATGTTACGAGCCTCAGTCACCATATCCCGCCGGGAGATGGGCCGTGGTCACGGGCCCGCTTGCGATCGTATTTTTAAGGTTTGGATCAGCCGTCGATGCAAAACTTCGATATGACGACACTGGTCTTCCTGGCCCTGGCGGTCTTCGTCGCCTGGAAGCTGCGTTCCGTGCTCGGCCAGAAGACCGGGCATGAAAAGCCGCCGGCCGATCCGTTCCAGCGCCGCGAGACCTCGGTGCGGCCTGACCAGGCGTCGCCGGCCGATGCGCGTCGCGACAATGTCATCCGCCTGCCCGGTGCCGCCAACGATCCGACCGCTGCCGAAGTCCCCGATGCCGACCGCTGGAAGGACATCGCCCCGGCCGGTTCGCCGATCATCGCCGGCATCGAGGAAATCGCCCGTCAGGAGCCCGGCTTCGATCCGCGCGGCTTCCTCGGCGGTGCCAAGGCCGCCTATGAGACGATCGTCACCGCTTTCGCCCGCGGCGATCGCAAGATGCTGAAGGGCCTGCTCGCCAAGGAAGTCTACGAGGGCTTCGAGCAGGCGATCAGCGAGCGCGAGAAGCGTGGCGAGAAGGCCGAGTCGAATTTCGTCTCGATCGACAAGGCAGAGATCACCGCTGTCGACGTCAAGGGCAAGACCGCCCAGGTCACCATCGCCTTCGTCTCGCAGCTGATCAGCGTCGTGCGCGATGCGCAGGGCAATGTCGTCGACGGCAGCGCCGACAGCGTCTCCGAGGTCAACGACGTCTGGACCTTCTCGCGTCAGCTCGGCAGCCGCGATCCGAACTGGCTGCTGGTCGCCACCGAATCGGCCGCGTGATCCGTGTCGCCGGTCTCGTTCTGGGGCTTCTGGTCGCAGGCCTGTCGATGACCGGCGCACAAGCTTCTCCCCCATCTCTGCCGCAGGGCGCCCGGGCCGAACCCGGGGCGCCCGCTTCGCTTGCCGGCTGGAGCGCCGACGATCAGCTCGCCGTGCTGCGGCTGTTCGCACAGGGTTGCCAGGCCGATCCGCCGCTGCGGCAAGGGGCATCCCCGCTTCCGGCCCTGCCGGCCTTGTGCACCAA
>JAEXUU010000677.1 GCA_023452965.1 Pseudomonadota bacterium
GGCCGCGACCTGCGCCATCTTGTAGTGGAACTCGTACTGGCGGCTGGTCAGGATGCGGACCGGCTCGCCCTTGTAGCCGGCAGCCTTGGCTGCGGCCTTGGCCTTGTCGGCATCGCCGAGATTGTAGTTCCCGGCGACGCCGGCATCCGTGTTCCAGACATAGCCGGGCGGATAGATATTGCCGTCGAGCGCATAGAACTCCTTGGTTCCGAACGCCGCTGCCAGCATGTCCTCCATGTTGAGTGCCGTGCGGATCGCCTTGCGGACGGCGAGGTTTTTGGCCGCGCCCTCGGCGGTGTTCATGACGAAGACCGGGTAGCCGAAGGGCTTCAGCACGACGGGCTGCGAGGCCGCGCCCTTTAGCCGGTCGAAGGATTCCACCGGAATCGAATCGACATAGGAATACTGGCCGGAGACGGCCGATTCGACGCGGGTATTGGCGTCCGGCACCGGCACGAAGCGGACTTCGTCGAGCAGCGGCCGCCGCGCCCCGCCATAGCCGTCGCCCGCACCCTCGCGTGGCATGTAGCCGGCGAAGCGGACGAGCTGGATATACTGGTCGGCCTTGCGCTCCTTGAGCATGTAGGGACCGGTCCCGATGAATTCCTTCATCGGCTCGTCCTGCTTCTTCGCGGGGATGATGATCGCAGCGGAGTTGTTGAAGGCGAGCAGCGACATCAGCGGCGCATAGGGCTGCTTCAGCGTGATCTTGAGCGAGCTCGGGCCAGCGGCTTCGATGCTCTCGATGAAGCCGGCCGCCTGCTTGCCGCGCGAGGCGAGCTTCATCCAGCGCTTCAGCGAAGCGACGGCGTCCTCGGCGGTAAGATCCGAACCATCATGGAACTTCACGCCGGCCCTGAGCGCGATCGTATACTGCTTGCCGTCCGCGCTGATCGTGGGCAGCGCGTCCGCGAGCAGCGGCGTCACCTTCCAGCTCTTGTCGAAGGTGTAGAGCGTCTCGAAGATGTGCTGGGTGATCGTCCCGACGAGGTCCGCGGTCGAGACCATCGGGTCCAGGGTCGGCGGCTCGCCGACGGTCGCGACGGTCGCGATGCCGCCCGCCTCCTGGGCGGTGGCGAGGGACGGGGCGGTGAGCAGGCTGCAGGCGAGGAGGCATCCGAGCAGGCGTTTCATGGTCCCTCACATTCTTTTATTATGTAGTATTATGCCCAATAACAGAATATCGGCGCGCGGCGATTGTCAACGCGCGCCGGTCCGTCAATCCGGCCATTTCGCCAGCGAGGCGGCGCGCCGGTTGCGGCGTTCGATCAGCGGGCTCGCGATGATCGTGTTGCTGCGCCGTGCCGTCTCCAGTTCGGCAACGATGCGCTCGGCGACGATGTCTTCCTGGCCCGGATGCAGGTTGCAGGGGTCAAGGTAGAAATAGCCGTGCTCGACCTCGTGGTCCCTGACGATCACCGGCTGCGGGCCGCGCGCCAGCGCGTCGGCCAGATCCCAGGCGGTGGTATGCGCCTGCTCGGGATCGACCGAGAGCCTCATCCGATCGAGCGGGTTATGCGGCGGGGCGGGTTCGATGACGGCGGTCACGCCGGGGCGGTCGGCGAAGCGGGCGAGCCAGAGGTCGAGCGCGCGCTGCTCGCGCGCCCGGATGCCGGCATGGTCGCGCTTCTCCCAGGCTTCCAGCGCGGCCATTGTGCCGAGCACGCTCTCCTTGCCGACCTTCATGCCGCGGCCGATGCCGCCATTCTGGATGAAGGCGGCGCGGACGAGGTCCTTGTTGCCGGCGACGATGCCGCCCGTCGGCCCGCCCAGGAACTTGTGCGAGGAATAGAGCACGATGTCGGCCCCGGCTTCGAGGAAACCGCGCAGGTCGTATTCGGAGGCCGCGTCGACGATCACAGGCACGCCGTGCTCGTGGCAGACCGCCGCGAACTCGTCGAGCGGCATGAGCCCGTACTGCACCGTATGGTGCGAGACGACATAGAGGGCGGCCGCCGTCCGCTCCGAGATCGCGCCGGCGAGCTGGTAGGCGCGGGCGCTGGTGGCCTGCCCGACGACGATCGGCGTCGCGCCGGCGAGGCGGATCGCCTGGTCGACGGGCGCGCCATAGCCGACCATGTGGCCCATCATCACCACGACCTCGTCCTGGAGGCCGCTGGCATCCGGCAGTTGCTCGACGGCATAGAGATCGTCGCCCGTCATGGCGCCGGCGATCGCCAGCGTGATCCCGGCCGAGCAGGAGGCGGTGACGAAGCCGGCCTCGCTGCCGCAGAGCCGCGCGATCACGGCGCTGGCCTTGCGCTGGAGGTCGTCGATCTCGACGAATTGCGGCAGGATCGCCGTCATCGCGGCGATCGCCTCGGGCACGACGATCGAGGCGCCGAGCCCGGTCATCGTCCCGGAGACGTTGATGACGGGGCGCAGCCCGAGGGACGGGCGGATATCGGAAGCGGACATTGTGTTCTCCTGGAAGACGGACAGTGGGGCGAAGGGCCCCGGTCAGAGCATCGTGCCGATGCTCTAGGACACGGCGACGATCGCTTCGATCT
>JAEXUU010000838.1 GCA_023452965.1 Pseudomonadota bacterium
CTTCGATACCGACCGCCTGTGCATCGCGCTGCCGCATTCGCACCCCTTGGCCGGCGCGCCGACCATCGAGTTGCGCGATCTTGCGAATGAGCGCTTCGTCCTGTGGCCGGCCGCCGAAGGTCGCAGCTTCCATTTCAGGGCGGTCCGCTTATGCGCTGACGCTGGCTTCACGCCGCTGGTCGTCCAGGAAGCGCATGGCCTCCATGCGGTCCTGTCCCTGGTCGCCGTCGATGCCGGGGTCTCGATCGTGCCGGAGGGCATGGCGAGCTTTCGGAGCGATCGGATAGCGTATCGTCCGATCAAATCCCCTGCTGCCGCCTTCGGATTGTCGCTGGGCTTTCGGGCGCCGGTCACAAATCCCGCGGCGGGGCAGTTCCTGAGCGCATCTGCGCTTCGTTGAAGCCGTGAGCAATCAGGCTCGACGAAACGCGCCCGACGCGCCGGCCGGTTTCAAAACCGCATTTCGTGATCTGCTTGGGACCCCGCCCGGCTGGCACAGCATTGGCCATGATCGCGACGGGCTGGATCGCCGTGCCGCAGCGGGAGCGCCAATGGCTGGCACTCCTCCTTCTGATCGTGCCCGATCGGAAGCGAAGTCACATCACGCCGCCGCCGGCGCCGATGTTCTGGCCTGTTACCCATCGGGCTTGCTCGCTGGCAAGAAAGGCCACCACGTCGGCGATGTCGTCCGTTTCCCCGATGCGAGCGAAAGGGGACATGCCGGCGGCCCGTGCGCGGTCCCGATCGGGCAGCATGTCGGTATTGGTGAAGCCTGGCAGGACTGCATTGACCGTGATCCTGCGTGAGCCGAGTTCCCGGGACAAGGAGCGGACGAACTGTTCGACCGCCCCTTTGCTGCCGAGATAGAGCGAGGTTTCGCCCAGGAACATTCTCGTCCCGCCGGTGGTGACGGCGACGATGCGTCCGCCGTCGCGCAGGCGTTTCGCGGCCTCCTTCAGCGTGAAGAAGGTTCCTCGGGCATTCGCGCCGAACAGGGTATCGAAGTCGTCTTCCGTGCAATCGATCAGCGGCTTCAGGATCGCGATGCTCGCATTGGCCACCACGATATCGATGGGGCCGAATGCGATCTCGGCCTTGTCGAACAACCGCTGGATGTCGTCTACCCTGGCGATATCGCCTTGCACGGCCTGCGCCGTGCCGCCGCTTGCGACGATCTGCGCCACGAGCTCCTCTGCGGCGCCGGCTTCGCTGCGGTAGTTGATGGTGACGGCTGCCCCGTTAGCAGCGAGCCGTGCCGCTATCGCACGGCCGATCCCGCGGGAGCTGCCGGTAACGACGGCAGTCTTGCCAGCCAGATTCTGAGGGTACATCCCGGGCTCCTTCGCGCCGCCTGGCGCGAAGCCAGCCAATTTCGACCGCGTCCTCGGTCTGTCGATCTGCGCCGGGGACGGAAGGAATGCTACCGATCGACGCCAGAACGAATAATGCGGGCGGGATCGCATTCTCTGTTCGGCAGGATTCATGAATCCGTTTGTGCCACGGGCTGGCCGAGGCGCGCGGCGTCATGGCGTGCACGGGCTGCGTCGAGTTCCGGAAAATTCCGCTCGGCCCATCTGTCGAGCGCGATGAGGGTATCGCTCAGTGAAGAACCCAGCGCACTGAGCCTGTATTCGACGTGCGGCGGAACGGTCCGGAGGTCATGGCGCTCGACAAGGCCGTTCCGTTCCAGGTCTTTCAGGGTTTGGGTCAGCATCTTCTGCGATATGCCGCCGATCCGCCGCAGGAGAGCGCCGTTCCGGCGGGGTGCTTCCGCTAGTGCCGTGAGGATCAGGACGCTCCATTTCCCGGAAATGAGCTCCAACGCATGCCGGGCCGAGCACTCGGCGTCGAACACGTCTGGAATGCTCTGTCCGTTCTGGGCGTGCGGGGAGGTCATGCCTTGCTTCGCCATAGGTACCCGAAGGTGCGTACTTGCGGGGTGGGGCGCGTCATCTAGCTATTGCAGACATCGCCGCCAAGCCGGCGGAGCCGCTCGTCCCGGGGCGCCTCCAGCGGCCGGCGGCGAATAATCCACTCTGCCAGATCGGATGCGCCATGAAAGCTATGGTCCTAAGCTCGAGTCCACGTCGCGACGGCAACTCCGCCGCTCTGGCCCGGGCCTTTGCCGAGGGCCTGCGCGATGCCGGGCATGAAAGCGAAATCGTCGTTGCGAACGACATTCTGGGCTCGTTTCTGAAGGATTGTCGCTCCTGCCGGCGGCCAGACGGCAGTTGCGCCATCGAGGACGGGTTCAGTTCCGCGTTCTTCGAGAGCTTCCTGCCCGCTCAGGGGTTCGTGGCCGCCAGCCCGATCTATTGGTACGGCATGTCAGCCCAGCTGAAGGCGTTCTTCGACAGGATGTTCTGCTATGTGGCCGCCTCTCACCCGTCGTCGTCATCGGTGGTCGCGCGCATGGAGGGCAAGCGCATCGGGCTGCTGCTCAGCTCGGAGGAAACCTATCCGACCGTCTCGGCCGGAATCGTGCAGCAAATCCAGGAATACAGCCGTTATACCCGCTCGACATTCGTCGGTACGGTGCATGGCTACGGCAACTCGCGCGGCGAGATCGCCCGGGACCCGCGCGACCCCGTCGCGCAGGCATACGATTTTGCGCGAAGCTTCTTCACGGCTCATGCGACGGACTACCAGATCGACACCCCGAGATCCGGCCGCGTCTGGGGGTAGCAGGCGGGCCTGCGGCTAGTCGGGATCGACGCTAGCGCTGCGGGCGCCATGCCTGCCGGCTTGCCGCACATGCTCGATGAACAGCCGCAATGGCTGCATCGCGCGATACTCACGCGGAAAATAGAGATAGAGGCCGGGGATCGGCACAAGATGGTCTGCCAGCAGCGAAACGAGCCGGTCCCTGCGCATCTCCGCCGGAGGCGCGTCGCGGAAGACATATCCCAGCCCCAGCCCATCCGCGATCATCGTGTAGAGCGTGGGCAGGTCGCTGACGATCACCCCGCCGGTGACCTCGACCTGGTATGCGCCGTTCGGGCCATCGAACAGCCACGGCGCGATGC
>JAEXUU010000847.1 GCA_023452965.1 Pseudomonadota bacterium
AGCAGATGGACGTGCGGATTGTCGGTGTTCCAATGATCGACCGCGACCCAATCGAGCCGCGTGCCCAGGTCCGTCTCCATTTGGCGCATGAGGTCGCGCGTGTATTCGCGCAGGTCCGTCAGCTCGGCCGCATCCTCTGGCGATACAATGATGCGGAAGTGATGACGATCGTCCTTGCAACGGTCAGTGAAGGCGCGATCGTCTGCGTTGTCGCCGGCCGCGTCGAACATCCGGGTCGGCGAGCCATCGCGGGTCACGCCCTCGCGCTTTAGATAGGCGACGTGCGCGGACAGCGGCGCCATGCGCCGCCCGCCTCGACTGCGCGTGGTGACGGGCAGCATCTTGACCATCACTCGCCGGCCCGAGCCGAACAGGCGACTGCGCGCGAACGCCGTGCGGCCCCGGCCGAAACTCGACTGGCCGCCACGGCGCGGCCCGCCCCCGGTGCGCCTGCCGCTGCTGTGGATCGCCGCGACGCGCAGCACCTCAGCCACCAGACCGCGCGCATTGCGCCCCTGCGCCTTGCTACGCTTGGCCTTGCCCGGCCGGACGCAGAACTCGCTGTCCTCGCTCACGGCCGGGGCGCTTTCCGCCGAAAACGGCCCTTGGTGCCGTTCGGCGCATTGATATTGCTGCCTTTTTCCTTCCGCGCGGCACGCGTGCCGACCGACGCCCCCGCGTGAAGCCACGGAAAAGCCTTGGCTTTTCGACGACACGGGGTGCGGCTTATATCTTGCCCTCGTCTGTCCCTGCCGTTTTCCTCCTCCCCAGCCCCCTTACTGCTTCGGACGGATGAGGGGGGCGACAGGCCGATCATTGCGGTCGGCCCGCGCGGGCGCGGGACACGAACAGCGTTTCGCGCGGCTCATTGGCGGACGGATCGGCAGCGCGAACGCCGCCAGATGTCGGCCGGTCGGTTGGCAGCTCGGACGCGGCTTCTTCTCCGTCCGACTGCCCGACGACAGCTTCCGAAGCGGCTCTAGCGGTGCGGACGAACAGCGCTGCACGACGCCATGCGAACGGATCAGGCGTAGCAGTGGTCGCCGCCTCCACCGCGCTCGATGCGCCCGTGATCGGCGCGAGCTGGGCCAGATAGCCGACCGTCTCGGGCGGCAGCGGACGGCCGCGCGACACGAAGTCGTCGTAGCGGCCCGGTCCCGCATTATAGGCCGCCAGCATAGCGCTGGCGTTGCCGTAGCGGTCGTGCATCTCGCGCAGATAGGCCGCGCCCGCCATGATGTTATCGCGCACGTCGAACGGATCGGAGCCGAGGCCGTAGCGGGTGCGAAGCCCCGCCCAGGTCGCGGGCATGATCTGCATCAAGCCCATCGCCCCGGCGCGCGATACGGCGCGGGCATTGCCGCCGCTCTCGACGCGCATCACCGCCCATATCCACGCTTCCGGGATGCCGAACCGCCGCGCGGCCCCGGCGACATGACCGGCATAGGGATGGACGGCCGCCGATCGCGCCGCCGGCACTTCCTGCGCCACCGCCGGGACAGACGCGACGCCGCCGGACAGCAGCATGACGGCAGGCGCCACTGCCGATCCCACTCCACTCCGCCGCCAGCCTGCCAGCGTGCTCGCTACGCTCAAGGGTGCGCGCGGAGCGCCGGCCTTTGGCCGCCCTTGACCTTCGCTGCGCGCGCCGGCCGGCCTGCGACCGAGCGGGACGGAGGGATGAGACGGTTTTCCCGCGAACAAAGGGATTATGGGGAAGCGCACCGGATCAATCCTGCTCGCGCGACTTCGGCTGACGGTTCCAGCGCAGCGACCAAGCCGACTTGTCGGCGGTGCTCTGGAACAGCGCGGCGCGAAGCGGCTGCGCGAAGGCGGGGTCGTCGATGCGCAGCGAGACGTAATCCCCGGCGCGTTCGCCGGTCTCATTCCAGCCGGCGCCGATCTCCGGGCCTTCGCCGTCATCGCCGCGATGGACGCGCCAGTCCGGCGCCTTGTCGGCGTCGCTCTGCTCGGCCGGAACGATCGAGATACGGATGTCGAGCGTCGCCGTCTCGATGATGCCTTCGTAGCCTTTGGCGGTGCGGAAGAAGCTGCCGATCTGCATGGGAATCTCCTTTGGGTTGGCGGGCGGGAAAGCGGGTCAGCGCCAGGTGAGCGGCGCGTCGGGCGTGTTGCGGGTGAGGATCGGCGTGGCGCGGCCGAGCACCGTCGAGGCCGGCAGCGGCCCGAAATAGCGGCCGTCCATGCTGTCGGCGTGGTCGGGGTTGAGCATCAGCAGCTCACCGGCGCGCAGCGTGCGGCAGCCTTGCCAGACCGGCAGCGTGCGGCCCCGGCCGTCACGCTGCTGGGCGACGACGACGGGCCGCCCATCGACGCTTACCACCGCGTCGATGCGGCACACGATCTGTCCCGGCCGCGCCGCGACATGCTTCAACAGCGGCACACGCTCGCCGAGATAGCCGCGCTCCGCCAGCCATCGCGCCAGCGCTGGTGGCGGCTTCACGGCGACCAATGCACCGTGCGGCGGATCGGGCAGCGGCTCGATCCGGTATAGTCCGATCGGCGCGCTGGCGCTGGCGTTCCAGACGACGCGCGGGAACGGGTCGAACACCGCCACGGCGAGGAACGACGCGGCGAACAGCGACGCGGCGGATGCTGTCGCAATGGCCCATCCACGGCGCGTCATCCTTCGATCTCCCGGCGCTTAAGCCAGGCGCGATGACGCTCAATCGTGTAGGGGCGCGGCTGCTGTCCGGCCGCGATCCGGTTGGCGACATGCCGCCAGTGATCGGGCGCGGCGTCGCATGGATCGACGCCGGCCGCCTCGGTAGCGTCGATCGCGGCGAGCACTTGGCTGACCTTGGGCCAGCCTTCGATCTTGAGCAGGATGTCGCCGCCCGGCCGCACGAACGGGAGCGTCGTGAACGGCTCGTTCGCGCCGACCGCGCGCACGATGTCAATGCGCGAGCTGACCGTGCCGTAGTCGTTCGCCGCCCATCGGACGAACGCGAAGATCGCGCCGGGACGGAACTGGACGATGCGGCGGCGGCGATCAACGATTTCGTCCACCGCGACGCGGCCGAACCTGATCCAGTGCTCGATCCGCTTCTCGATCCAGGTCAGTTCAACGCGGGTCATGCCGTCATCGGACGGCTGGCGGTGGCGCATGGGCGACGGTGGGACGGTCATCGCCGGCTCCGAGCGATGGCCGAATCCGCACGCGGCATGAGGTCGTCCTGCCCCGGATCGGAGGTCGAGTGCTTGATGCCGATGTCGGCCCAGGCGCGCAGGTCATCGACCGAATAGACCACCCGCCCGCCGATCCGGCGGTAGGCAGGGCCGGTCCCGAAATAGCGGTGCTTTTCGAGGGTCCGGCCGGAGAGGCCGAGAAACCGCGCGGCTTCCGGCGTGCGCAGGAAGCGGGGCGGCAGATTGGGAGGCGTATCGGACAAGTGACTGCTCCTGCGGGCGGTGGCGGCAGGAGGCGTAATTGTCAGAACTGAGGCGGCCGGGTGGGGTATGAAGATGTGCGGCTGCACGGACGCGACCACCCCGCGAGGGCGATCGGCCTCAGCCGGAAGCGGAATGAACTATGTCTTCCTTGCGTCCCAGCCGCTATATGCAATCACAGGTTTACTGGCTTATCCAGAATCACTTGGGGGCAGAGATGGCTGACAAGAAAGTGGTGTTCATCGCGTTCGCAATCGAAGACGAACGCCAGCGGGATTTCTTGAAGGGGCAGTCGCTTCATCCCCGCGCTCCGTATGAGTTCATCGACATGTCGGTGAAGCAGGCTTACGACAATGATTGGAAGACGAAGGTGCGCACTCGCATCCGTCGTTCAGACGGTGTGATCGTCCTCGTAAGCAAAAACTCGCTGACTTCGAGCGGCCAAAAATGGGAGATTCAGTGCGCTCAGGAAGAGGGTAAGCCTATTCGAGGCATCTACGCCTACTCCAATGACCGGACCAGTCTGGCGGGCGTGACCACGTACGTCTGGAGCGACACGAATATCAGCGGCTTCATCGACTCGCTTTGATGAGGTGCATTTGTGCGTAAGGCTCTCATTGTCGGTATCGACCACTACGACCACATTGGCGGCCTGAGTGGTTGCGTAAATGACGCTCACTCGGTGAAAAGCGTGCTCGAACGGCATGCCGACGGCACTGTCAATTTCGCCACGCCGATGTTGCTGACTGGAACCAGCGCGACGGATCGAGTCGAAAAGGGGCGGCTCAAGGACGCGGTTAGAGAACTATTTGCTGACGATTCGGA
The DNA here is from genome assembly GCA_023452965.1 of Pseudomonadota bacterium. The sequence continues at coordinate 4,237 of JAEXUU010000847.1, forward strand.
AATCGCGCTCTTCTATTTTGCCGGTCATGGCTACATTGAAGATACTGGCGGTTTTCTGTGTGGCACGGAATGCAAGTCTGGCGACGATGGTCTCTCGCTCTCCGAGTTGATGACTCTCGCAGGGAAGTCTCCCGCAAAGAACAAGATCGTCATTCTCGATAGTTGCCACAGTGGCGTTGCAGGCACGCGGCCGGAGCAGATGATTGCCGAAGTGAAGGAAGGCATGACCATTCTGACGGCTTCAACCGCAGAGCAATATGCGATGGAAGTTCCCGGAGGTGGGGCCGGTGTCTTCACGAGCCTATTCGTCGATGCACTCGGCGGTGCGGCTGCAAATCTACTTGGCGACGTAACGCCCGGCAGCGTCTATGCGCATATCGATCAATCTCTTGGCCCTTGGGCACAACGCCCTATGTTCAAGACCAATGTGAAGACCTTCGTGTCATTGCGTAAGGCTGCAGCACCGATCCCGCTTGCGGATTTGCAAGTGCTGGCGACATATTTCCCCCGCCCGGACTATGATTTTCCCCTAGATCCCAGCTACGAGCCGGAACGCACGGAGGAACAGAAGGCTGACCCAAATCTACCGCCACCAGACCCCCAAAAGAACGCGGTCTTTGCGGTGTTACAGCGCTATGTGAAGGTAAATTTGGTTCGTCCGGTCGGGGAAGCCCACATGTGGCACGCAGCGATGAACAGCTAGTCCTGCGAGTTGACGGTTCTCGGACAGCATTATCGGCAGCTTGTCGCTGACGGGCTCATCTAACCGATGGGCGATCCGATCGACGTCGATGCCGTCTTGTACGGTCTCATGGACGAACTGGCTGCGATCGAGCATGAGCGCTGGTCACATTGGCAGCGATACATGCATTCAAAGGGCGTCAGGCAAGCAGACGGCTCGCTCGTCTTGCCTGCCGAACTGGTGGAACGATGGGATCGGCAAGCGGCGACGGACTACCATGATCTCAGCGCCAAAGAGAAGCAAAGCGACCGCGATCAAGTTAGTCGCTACCTGCCCCTAATAGCCACCGCTCTCAATGCTCGTTCTTGATGTTAGGTCGTTACTTTGCTGCCGCAACGCCGCCGCGCCGGAAACTGCGCGACCTTATATTGCGTGAAAGTCCTATAATCCAATTTCGAGGGGCCGTTTAGGACGATCAACGAATGCGGAGCAGCTTGCGATAGTCGCCATTCATCATGGCGATGCCGTCGCGGACCAGGCGCACGACGAATGACCGCGAGGCCGACATTTTCCAGTCGCTCGCGGAAAGACGGGCAGCGTCATCGCGTCCCAGCGCTGTCGCGATTTCGCGGTAGGTTGCGCCGTTCTGACGGAGGTCTATCGCGCGGAGCATCAGGTCGAGCCGTGCGAGCCGATAGGCCGTCAGCGGCCAGCCGCGCGGCAGCGGCCCGGCTGTCCGGCCGAGCAGACGCCGGTGAAAGCGCAGCAGGCTCGCGATCCGGGTGATGAAGTCCTTGTCGAGCGGAATGATCGCGGCGAGCGGCTTGCCCGGTGCAGGATCGCGCAGCCACAGCCGATGCTCGCCGGCCGCGTCGGCGACGACGACATGGCGGCCGTCGATCCCGGCCAGGTCGGCGAGCAGCGCGCCCAGCGCGCGCGGAGGGACCGGGGCGGCGGTCTCAAATCCCTCCGGCGCGGCGTCGAGAATGACCGTGACGGCGGTCAGCTCCGGGCGCCAGATGACCGACTCTAAAAGCTCATCCGGCGCCGTGGCGAAAGGACAACCCCCAGCGCCGCGCGAACGCCGTCTCGGCGGCGTTCTTCGCGACGGCGCCGCTCGCGATGCGCTGCTGCATCTGCGTGTGTTCGGCGCGATAGGTGCGGTTTCGGCGTAGGAACTCAGCTGCTAAATCGGCGCGCCCGAGGGCGTCGGACAGTCCGCCGGCGCGCCGCTGGCGACGCCCAGGTGGCGTCGGCATTGCATCCTCCCCGCCGCGCTCTGCGCGGATTTCGGAGAACGCAACATCGTCGCCGCCTTACCTACAGGATAGAGCGAAGATCGCGCACAACCATGTCGCGCGGGCGGGACC
>JAEXUU010000848.1 GCA_023452965.1 Pseudomonadota bacterium
CGGCGGTCTTCCGCAACAGCCATCCCTCGTTGGCCGCGCTCGAGGACCAGGTGCCGGAATGGGCCGAGGCGAACCGGGAAATGATCGACGACCATCTGATGCTGCTGGATCTCCAGCTCGCTGGAAACCGTTTCGTCTGCGGTGATGAGCTGAGCGTCGCCGACATCACGGCCGGCATCGCGATCGATTTCATGAAGCCGTCGCGCATCCCGCTGCCTGAGGATTTCGCCAATGTCCGGCGCTGGCACGGCGAACTCTCCGCCCGCCCGAGCTGGAAGGCCTGAGGGGTGCGCGGGATCGCCATCCTGCTCGCGCTGCTGCTCGCCCTGCCGGCGCTGGCGACCGAAAGGCTGACGGGAGAGCAGATCAAGCAGGCCTTCACCGGCAACACGGTCAGCGGCCGCTACACGGGCGGCGGCTTCTTCACGGAGTACCACGATCCCGATGGCCGGGCGCTGGGCCATAATGGCTGGCACGAGAACCGCGACGCCTGCTGGATCATCAAGGACGATGCGGTCTGCTACTATTATGGCCCGCCGAGCGACCGCACGATCCACTGCTTCACCGTCGAGATGAACGAGCGCCTCTATGTGCTGCGCAACCTCGATAATGGCCGGATCAACGCCATCGCGACCGTCGAGCTCGCCAACCCGCGCAAGCACAATGATGGCGGCCAGCCTTGGTATTGCGACGGTTTGATCTCGCGCGCGCCGGACGTGCCGATGTCGCGCCGCCTGATGGCGGCGCGGTGAACAGAATGGCGCGCAGCCACGCCGCTGCGCTGATCGCGCTGGCCTCGTTGGCCATGCCCGCTTCCGCCGCAGAACGCCTGTCCGGTGAGGCGATCCGCCAGCTCTTCGAGGGCAACACGGTCAGCGGCCGCTACAATAATGGCCGCCCGTTCAGCGAATTCCACCACAAGGACGGCCGGGCCACTGGCCATAACCGGCACGTCCTCAACCGCGACGCCTGCTGGACCACCACGCAAGAGGCAGTCTGCTATTATTACGGCCCGCACGAGACGCGCCGGACCTATTGCTTCACGGTCGAGCGCAGCGGCGAACTCTATGTGCTACGCACCCAGCGCGAAGGCCGCATCAATGGCGTCGCCACCATCGAGCCGGGCGATCCGCAGCGCCATACCGAGAAGGTCCCGGCCTGGAACTGCGACGGGCTGATCTCGCAGCGCCCTGGCCGGGAGCAACTCGCCGGGCGGTGAGCAGCCCGAGCCTCCGACGGCGGTCCGAAATCTGATCCTATGGTGCACGCATGAACTTGATCGCCCATGTCGAAATACCGGTTGCCGATCTTGAGAGGGCGATGCGCTTCTATTCGGCTGTCTTCGGGGTGGCCTTCGGAGAGATCGTCACGATCCACGGCAACAGAATGGCCTACTTCCCATTCGAGCAAGGCAAGGATGGCGCGAGCGGCGCGCTCGCCGAAGGCGAGATCTATGTGCCGACCATCAATGGTGCGGTCATCTATCTGAGCGTCGGCGATATCGACGATGTTCTGGCCAGGGCCGGCGAGCAGGGGAGCGAGCTGTTGTTTCCGAAGACGCCGATCGGGGCGGGAGCCTTCGTCGCCGAAATCGCCGACAGCGAAGGCAATCGTATCGCGATTCAAACCGCATGATCGGAAGAACGTGCCCGATTCTCCCTATGATCCGGCCCAGTCTCTCGACGTCGTCCTCGCCGAACTGCGCGCCTGCCGGCTCTGCCGCGATGCGCCGCTCTACCCGCCGCGATTGCCGCATGAGCCGCGGCCGGTCATCCAGGCGGCGGCGAGCGCAAGGCTGCTGATCGCCAGCCAGGCGCCGGGGACCCGTGTCCATGCCAGCGGAAGGCCCTTCACCGATCGCTCGGGCGACCGGTTGCGCGACTGGCTCGGACTCGACAAGGACCGCTTCTACGATGCCGCGCGGGTCGCGATCGTCCCGATGGGCTTCTGCTTCCCGGGCCCGGACGGCAAGGGAGGCGACCTGCCGCCGCGCCGCGAATGCGCGCCGACCTGGCAGGATCGGGTGCTCGCTCATCTGCCCGATATCGAGCTGATCCTGGTGATCGGCCGCTATGCGCAGGCCTGGCATCTCGGCCCGAAGGCTGCGGCCGACCTGACCGCGACCGTGGCCGATTGGCGCAGCATCTTCGCTGGGGAGCGGCGGCCGCGCATCCTGCCGCTGCCGCATCCTTCCTGGCGCAATAATGGCTGGCTCAGGAAGAACCCCTGGTTCGAGGCCGAGCTGCTGCCGGTCCTGCGCGCCGAAGTGGCGCGGCTGGCGGGGTAGCCTGATGTCACGATGAACCGTCATTCCGGCCGCAGCGAAGCGCGGCGCCGGAATGACGATGCGGGAGGGCAGGCGAGCCCTTACTTCTCCAGGCGCTTCAGCAGGCTGGAGGTGTCCCAGCGACCGCCGCCGAGCTTCTGGACATCGCCATAGAACTGGTCGACGAGCGCGGTGACCGGCAGGGTCGCCTCGTTGCGGCGGGCCTCGTCGAGCACGATGCCGAGATCCTTGCGCATCCAGTCGACCGCGAAGCCGAAATCGAACTTGCCGGCGTTCATCGTCTTGCCGCGGTTCTCCATCTGCCAGGAGCCGGCGGCACCCTTCGAGATGACCTCGAGCATCGCCTCGACATCGAGCCCGGCGCGCTTGGCGAAGTGGACGCCCTCCGACAGACCCTGGACGAGGCCCGCGATGCAGATCTGGTTGACCTTCTTGGTGAGCTGGCCGGAGCCGGCCGGGCCCATCAGCTTGCACATGCGGGCAAAGCTCGCGATCACCGGCTCGACCCGGGCATAGGTCGCCTCGTCGCCGCCGCACATCACGGTCAACACGCCGTTCTCGGCGCCGGCCTGTCCGCCGGAAACCGGCGCGTCGATGAAGCCGAAGCCGGCGGCGTTCGCCGCAGCATCGAGCTCGCGGGCGACATTGGCCGAGGCGGTGGTGTGGTCGACGAAGACCGTGCCCTTGCCCATGGCGGCGAAGGCGCCGCCTTCACCGGTCGTCACCGAGCGCAGATCGTCGTCATTGCCGACGCAAGCGAAGACGATCTCCTGGCCCTTGGCGGCGTCCGCCGGGGTCGGCGCCGAGACGCCGCCATGCTGCGCGACCCAGGCCTGCGCCTTGGCGGGGGAACGGTTATAGACCGTGACCTCGTGGCCCTTGGCCTTGAGATGGCCGGCCATGGGGTAGCCCATCACGCCGAGACCGAGGAAAGCGACTTTGGCCATGGGACTGCTCCATTCCGGTTCGTAAGGTTCCGAATCGCGTGTAGCGCGCGGGGGCGGAGGAGGGAAGGTGCATGGCGCCACGCTGGCCTGGCCCTAAATGCACGCCTGCGCTCACGACATCCGGAGCGGCGGCGCCAATGTCTTGCCCGGCCTCCGGAAATCCGGCAGGAAGCCGGCCATGACGATCAACAATGACGACGAGCTTCAGGCGTTGCGCGAGATCGGCCGCATCGTCGCCGAAGCGCTTGCGGTCATGGGCAAGGCGCTCGAGCCGGGCATGACGACGGCTGAGCTCGACGCGATCGGCCGCGGCATCCTCGAGCGCGAGGGCGCGCGCTCGGCGCCGGAGACTGTCTACGGTTTTGCGGGCGCCACCTGCATCAGCGTCAACGAGGAGGTCGCGCACGGGATCCCCGGCGAGCGCCGGATCGCCGCCGGTGACCTCGTCAACATCGACGTCTCCGCCGAGAAGGGCGGCTATTTTTCCGATACTGGCGCTTCCTTCACGGTGCCTCCGGTCGACCGCAGGATCGAGCGGCTGTGCCGCGACGGCAAGCGGGCGCTCTGGGCCGGGCTCGGTCAGGTCGGCGCCGGCAAGCCGCTCGCCGGCATCGGCCAGGCCGTCGGCCGCTTCGCGCAGAAGAACGGCTATTCGCTGGTCCGCAACCTCGCCAGCCACGGCATCGGCCGCTCGCTCCATGAGGAGCCGAAGGAGATCGCCACCTGGCCCGAGCGGTCCGAGCGCCGCATCATGCAGAAGGGGCTGGTCTTTACGGTCGAGCCGTTCCTGTCGCTGGGCGCGGACTGGGCCGAGCATGAGGGCGACGACCGCTGGACCCTCTATTCCGAGCCGCGCGCCCCGACCGTTCAGTTTGAGCATACCGTGGTCGCGACCACGAACGGCCCGCTGATCCTGACCCTGCCGGCGTGAGCGTCAGCCTCACCGCATCGCCAGATGCTTGGTCAGCCTGAGCTCCAGCCGGTCCCAGACCCGGCGGATCAGCTCGGTCAGCGCGAGATAGATCAAGGCTGCATAGAGGTAGATCGACAGGTCGAAGGAGCGCGCGAAGGCGAGCCGCGTCGCGCCCATCAGGTCGAACAGCGTCACCAGCGAGGCGATCGCGCTCGCCTTGATCATCACGATCAGCTCGTTGCCGAGCGGGCGCAGCGCCAGGATCATCGCCTGTGGCAGGATGACGTGGCGCAGGCTCGACCAGCGGTGCAGGCCCAGCGCCAGCGCGCCCTCGAACTGGCCGCGCGGGATCGACTGGATCGCGCCGCGCAGGATCTCGGCCTGGTAGGCGGCGGTGTTGATCGTGAAGGTGAAGACGGCGCAGTAGAATGGCTCGCGGAAGAACCACCAGAGCCCGACATCTTGCCAGAACAGGCGAAACTGGCCGAAGCCGTAATAGACCAGGAAGAGCTGGCAGAGCAGCGGCGTGCCGCGGAAGAAGGTGGTGTAGCCGTTGATCGCGACCTGCGCCCAGCGCGGGCCGTACAGCCGGGCGACCGCCAGCCCGATGGCCAGTGCGAAGCCAACGGCGACGGAGATCACCACGAGCTGCAGGGTGATCCAGAGGCCGCTGAACATGCGGCAGCCATAGTTCTGGAAGACCTCGGAGCCGACGAGGTAGCCTGGATATTCGCACCAGCTCATCGCGTCGTCCCGCCGAAGGCGGCGTAGCCGCGGTTGGTGCGCTTCTCCATCCGCCCGATGCCCCAGGCGGAGATCAGCGAGAAGCCGAAATAGATCAGCATCGCCGCGCCGAAGAACAGGAAGGGCTCCTTGGTCACGACATTGGCCCGCGTCGTGATGAACATGATGTCGGGCAGCGTGATCACCGAGACCAGCGAGGTCTCCTTCAGCAGCACCATCCAGTTGTTGCCGAGGCCGGGCAGGGCGACGCGGATGAGCTGCGGGAAGACGACGAGCCTGAAAGCCTGCGGCTTGGAGAGGCCGAGCGCGGCGGCGGCCTCGCGCTGGCCCTTCTGGATCGAGTTCAGCGCGCCGACCCAGACCTCGCTGGAAAAGGCGGCAAGCACCATGCCGAGCGCCACCATGCCGGCGACGAAGGGCGGGATCGAGAAGCCCGACCAGATCTTCTGCACCAGGATCTGGATGCCGAAATAGATGATGTAGAGCGTCAGCAGCTCTGGCACGCCGCGGAACACCGTGGTGTAGACCGTCGCGAAGGCGCGCAGGATTACGCTCTCGGAGCGCTTGCAGAGCGCGACGATCAGGCCGAGCGCCAATCCGAAGGGCAGGGTGGCGAGGGCGATCGAGATGGTGATGGCGGCGCCCTGGAGCAGGGCCCATCCCCAGCCGCCGGGGCCGAAGCCGAGCAGCGCGAATTTGTCGAGCATGGGGATGCCGGGACAGGAGAAGCTTATGCCCGCCGGCCCGAGCGGGCCGGCGGAAACGGTTCAGGACGGCCGGCTCAGTCGTACTTGAACCACTTGTCCTCGAGCTTCTTGTGCGAGCCGTCGGCCATGGTCTCGGCGATGGCCTTGCTGATCATGTCCTTCAGCGCCGCGTCCGACTTGCGGACCGCACCGGCGACGCCCGCGCCGTGAATGGCGTCGTCGCGCTTCACCTCGGCGATCTTCTTGCAGCAATCCTTGCCCTTGCCC
>JAEXUU010000038.1 GCA_023452965.1 Pseudomonadota bacterium
GACGTATTCCCCATCAAGGCTGCGGAACCGGCGCTATAAACACCGAAGCGCTCAGTCGCTTCCGCAGCAGATCGAACGATGGAAGGATGGCTGGCTAGGGAAAGATAGTCCTGGCTCGCGAAGTTGACGCCCGAGAACGGAGCACCGTCCCGAAGAAAACCCCTCGTCTCCGACCCGATACGCTCGGAGGCAACTCTCTGGTACGGGTCTAGGCCAGCATCTCCACGTTCGACGAACCATCGTCCAAGTGCGCTCCACCGTGAAATCAGATTGGTTCGACTGCCGTCGACGTGGTCTGGTATCGAGGAAACCCGAACATCGCGGGAAATATACTCGGTCATTCCATACTCGGCAGGACGATCGGAACCAATTCCTACATCGCCGTTGGGTCATGCTCGCGCGCATCACCCGATAGGGTGACAATTGACGGATTCGTCCACGTGCAGCATCAGCGAAGAGCGGCTTGGGGCAATGTTGAATGCTGAATGCGAACGGGTTCGGCGATTCCGTGGTGACGCTCTACGCGCCCGCCGCGGCGTCGGAGATATGGCTCGTGGCAGCCACGTGCATGGCCCAGGATTTCGCCTGCACCGGGAGGCTCCCCTTCGCCCATTCCCGGCAAGGCCGTGATCGGGGAGACGAAACCCGGTTTTACCCGCGCAGACGAGCCCATTCCGAGCGAATGTTACGTGGGCGGCAGCTCAATGTCGGATAGAGAAGCGCTCGTAGACCGCATTTACGAAGCGGCGGTCGTGCCGGAATTATGGCCGGGCGTTCTGCATGACATCGCAGAGTTGGCAGGCTGCTTCGGCGGCATCATCTTCACGACAACCGCACGCGGGATAACGCGCTGGACAGGTTCCGACGAAGGCAAGCGCTTTTTCGACGCGTTCCTGGCCAATCGTGCGGCTCAGGAAGACAATATTCGCTTGAAGCGGGGCATCGAAGCCAGGCACCACGGCTTCTTCGGCACTCATGAATTGTATGGCCGCACTGAAAGGGAGAGCAGCGCAGTCTATACGGAGTTCCTCTTGCCGAATGGCTGGGGATATGCGGCCGGCAGCGTCCTGCCGATGCCGAATGGCGATCTCGCGGTGTTCGATCTGGAAAGGCGCTTCGCGGACGGACCGGTTTCGGCCGAGGAGCTTGCTCAATTGAACGCGCTCTGGCCGCATATGGCGCGATCGGCGGCGCTTTCGATACGCCTTCAGCTTCAACGGGCCCGCGCCATCGTCGACACGCTGGACAAGGCAGGCATGCCTGCTGCCATTCTGAGTGGCCAGGACAGGATTCTCGCAGCGAATTCCGCATTCGAAGCGATGAAAGAGCAGGTCGTTTTCCTGGCTCACGGGAAACTCGCCTTGGCCGATGTCGCAAGCAACCGCCTCCTCGCGCATGCGCTTCACGCGATCCGCGCATCCGTCACGACGACGAACTCCATCCCCGTTCCCGCGCAGGCCGACAGCTCCGCCGCCGTGATCCACGCTCTTCCCTTGCCGGGAGAAGCATCCGACGTGTTCGATGGAGCCACAGCCATCGTCATCGTCACCAAGCTGGATCGGTCAACGTCGCCATCCGCCGAAATTCTGACCGGCCTGTTCGATCTGACGCCGGCCGAGGCGACCGTGGCCAACCGGATACTCGCAGGCCTTTCCGTCAACGAGGTTGCGGTCGAGCGCCGCATCTCCCGGGAAACCGTCCGATCTCAGGTCAAGAAAATCCTCGCGAAAACAGGATCTCAATCGCAGGCGGACTTCATCCGGAGGTTGGCTCCCTTGGCGATCTAACGGACGGGCGCCTGCCTGTGCTTCATCGCATGCCCTGCGGAATCTTCCGCCCGGATAGGTGCCACCTCCAGCCGAAGGCCGGGCGGTTCCAGGGAGTGTGACCGCCTGAGCCACGGTCGAAACGCCTCGCGCGACGCATGGGCACAGACCCGAAGCGGCGCTCACCGCCGCCCGCTTACCCCCTGCCGCGACCGAGGCTGCAACGTAAAGAGGCCCCTGCGGCTGCACGGGCCTCTTTGGAGACTGGTCTTGCAAAATGGTCCGGAGAGGCGTGCCAGGCCATGCGGAGCGGCAGCGGGCCGAGGCCCGGTGCGCTACTCCGCGCGGCCGAGCGGGTCGCCGACACCGGTGCGCGAGGTGATCAGCTCGTAGTGCTCGACGCGGCGATGGGCGGCGAAGTTGAACATCGTCTCCTTGCCGAAGCGGGTGGCATCGAGGTCGCAGCCATGGACGAGCACGCCGTCATCGTCATGGTCGAGCTCGCCGACGATTTTGCCGTCCGGCCCGGCGATCAGCGTGCCCCCGAAGAGCGGGTAGCCATCCTCGACGCCGGCCTTGGCGACCGCGACGACCCAGGTCGAATTCTGATAGGCACCGGCCTGCACCGACAGGCGGTGATGGAACAGGCGGTCGGCCAGGGTCTCGGTCTTGGAATGGCCGTTGACGGTCGGCGTGTTGTAGCCGAGCACGACCATCTCGACGCCCTGCAGGCCCATGACGCGATAGGTCTCGGGCCAGCGCCGGTCATTGCAGATCGCCATGCCGACGAGGCCGCCCTCGAAGTTCCAGACCGGGAAGCCGCGGTCGCCGGGCTCGAAATAGCGCTTTTCGAGATGCTGGTGCGCCCGGGTCGGGTCGAGCTCGGCATGACCCGGCAGATGCACCTTGCGGTATTTGCCGACGATCGAGCCCGCCCGGTCGACCAGGATCGAGCTGTTGAAATGGCGACCTTCCGGCGTCAGCTCGGCATAACCGAAACTCATGGCCATGCCGAGACGGCGGGCGGCATCGAAGAGCGGCTGCGTGTCGGGCCCGGGCATCGCGGCCTCGAACCATTGGTCGGCCTCGGCACGATCCTCGCAGTACCAGCGCGGGAAAAAGGTGGTCAAAGCGAGTTCGGGATAGACGATGAAATCGGCGCCACGCGCCGTCGCCTGCTCCATCAGCGCGATCATCCGGCGCACGACCGAAGCGCGATCATCGGCGCGATGAATGGGGCCGAGTTGAGCCGCTGCGACGGTGAGAAGGCGCGACATCGGGGAAGACTCCTTGGAACTGGAACAGCCAGATCGAACGGGCCGCAATCTAGCCGAGTGCCTTCAGAACAAGCATATGCTATTTCTCCGCTCACACATAAGCGGATGTTATGCGCAATGGCGATGAATCTTCGGCAGATCGAGATGTTTCGCGCGGTCATGGCGACAGGCTCGATCAGCGGCGCGGCAAGGCTGCTCTCGGTCTCGCAGCCGGCGATCAGCCGGCTGCTTTCCTACACCGAGGACCGGCTCGGCCTGACGCTGTTCGAGCGGGTCAAGGGGCGCGTCCAGCCGACGCCGGAGGCGCGGCTGCTCTTCGCCGAGGTCGAGCAGGTCCATCAGGGCGTCACTCGGGTCAACGAGATGGCGGAGGAGCTGCGGCGCGGCAGTGCCGGCTCGGTCAGGCTGCTGGCGAGCCCGAGCGTCGGCCATATGCTGGTGCCGAAGGCGATCGCGCGCTTCCGGCAATCGCACCCGGATGTGCGGGTCGAGTTCGA
>JAEXUU010000051.1 GCA_023452965.1 Pseudomonadota bacterium
TCTGAAGCCCTTGCTCTCCGACCTGCTCGACGCCGGCTGTGCGGTGCGCGGCGATGCGGCCTGCCAGGCCGCCGATCCGCGCGTCACCCCGGCGAGCGAGGAGGACTGGGGCACCGAATATCTCGACCGCATCATCGCCGCGAAGGTCGTGCCCGGTCTCGACGCCGCGATCGAGCACATCGAGCGCTACGGCTCGCACCACACCGACGCCATCGTCACCGGCGATGCGGATGCGGCGAGGCGCTTCCTCGCCCAGGTCGATTCGGCAATCGTCCTGCACAACGCCTCGACGCAGTTCGCAGATGGCGGTGAATTCGGCTTCGGGGCCGAGATCGGCATCGCCACCGGCCGCATGCATGCGCGCGGCCCGGTCGGCGTCGAACAGCTCTGCTCGTTCAAATACCGGGTCCACGGCCGGGGCCAGACGCGCCCGTGAGCACCGAGGATCTGCGCCTACCGCCCAACGCGCCCGGCCTGCGCATCGGCCTGTTCGGCGGCTCCTTCAATCCGGCCCATGACGGGCACAGGATGGCGAGCCTGACGGCGCTGCGCCGGCTCCAGCTCGACCGCATCTGGTGGCTGGTCAGCCCCGGCAACCCGCTGAAGGACAACCGCGCCTTGCCGCCCCTGGCAGAGCGCATCGCCTTCGCCCGCAAACTTGCCGACCATGGCCGTATCCACATCACAGGCGTCGAGGCCGGCCTGCGCACCCGCTACACCGCCGACACGTTGCGCGCGCTGAAGCGGCGCTGCCCGGGCGTGCGCTTCGTCTGGATCATGGGCTCGGACAACCTCGCCAGCTTCCACCGCTGGAACGAGTGGCGCACCATCGCCAGGATGATGCCGATCGCCGTGATCGACAGGCCGGGCTCGACCCATCGCTCGGTCTCTTCGCCCGCCGGCAACTGGCTTGCGCGCTGGCGTCTTCCCGAGAATCAGGGTGGCGCGCTCGCCGTGCGCACCCCTCCCGCCTGGATCTTCCTGCACGGCAAGCGCTCGGACCTTTCCTCGACGCAATTGCGCGAAAACGCCGAAAACGATTGAAATATGCCCCCTGAAAGCGTAGATTGCACGGGTCGCGCCGTGAGCGCGTCGTCACGTGAGGACACGGCTCTGACCCGTCAAAACCTCGGCGAAGCAGGCTCCGAGCCGCTGGCGCCGGCCACCGCAGCCGATCATCCGGCCGCGGCCGGCGTAACCCTTGCGCTCCAGGTCCTCGAGGACATGAAGGCCGAGGACATCACGGTCATCGACCTCGTCGGAAAGACTTCGCTGGCCGACGCCATGATCATCGCTTCGGGCACGGTCAACCGTCACGTCGGCGCTATCGCGGACAGTCTCGTCGAGGCCTTGAAGAAGGCCGGCGAACCGACGCCGAAGGTCGAGGGCGTGCCGGCTTGCGACTGGGTGCTGATCGATACCGGCGACATCATCATTCATGTCTTCCGTCCGGAAGTGCGCCAGTTCTACAATCTCGAGAAGATGTGGGGCGCGGACCGTCCGCATGAGCGCCTGGTCGGCTGAAGCCGGCCGTCCATGCGCCTGTCGATCATCGCAATCGGCCGCCTCAAGGACGGGCCGGAACGCGACCTCTGCGCCCGCTACCAGGAACGCGCCACCGGGCTTTCGCGGAGTCTGGGCTTCACCGGCCCGGACATCGTCGAGCTCGCCGAGAGTCGCGGCCGTCGCAGCGAGGAACGGCGCAATGAAGAGGCGCGGCTGATCGCCGAGCGCCTGCCGCAAGGCCTCGTCATCGCGCTCGACGAACGCGGCAAGAACCTCGGCAGCGAGGCCTTCGCCGGCAAGATCGCCGCGGCGCGCGACGCTGGAACGCCGGCGGCGACCCTGCTGATCGGCGGCGCCGACGGGCTTGCCGAGGAGTTGAGGGCCCGCGCCGGACTGGTGCTCTGCTTCGGCGCACTGACGATCCCGCACCAGATCGTCCGGGCGCTGGCGCTCGAGCAGCTCTATCGGGCCATGACGATCATGGCCGGGCACCCTTATCATCGCGCATGATCCGCATTCTCCGGCTGATTCGCGACCGCTTCCGCCGGCAGGCTCTCTGGCCGCTGCTGCTCGGCGCCTGCCTCGCGGCCGGCCCTGCCTTCGGCCAAGCGGACAGCTCTCCCGAGCAGGAGCAGCTGGCGCGCGAGACCGAGCAGAAGCAGGAGGAGAAGCGCGCTCGCGAGACCGAGCTGAAGGCGATCGAGGAGCGGCTCGCCGGCAATGCCGAGGCTCGTGCCAAGCTCGAGACGGAGATTGCCGGCATCCGGGCCGACCGGGCCCGCCTGAACGCCGCGCTACTCGAGGCCACCGCCAAGACGCAAGCCGCCGAGGCCCGCCTCGCCGCACTGGAGCAGCGCCTCGCCCTGCTCCAGAACAGCGAAGCCGCAATCCGCCGCTCGCTCGAGAGCCGGCGCGGACTGATCGCCGAGGTGCTCGCGGCGTTGCAGCGCATCGGCCGCCGCCCGCCGCCGGCCGTGCTGGTCCGCCCCGAGGATATTCTGGAGGCCGTGCGCGCCTCGATGCTGCTCGGTGCGGTCGTGCCTGATCTGCGCCAGGAGATCACGATTCTCGGCACCGATCTCGGCGAGCTGGTTCGCCTGCGAGAAGGCATCGCCGGCGAGCGCAAGGCGATCAGCGCCGAGATGGAAGGGCTCGCCGGCGAGCGTCAGCGCCTCGCCTCGCTGGTCGAGGCCAGGCGGGAGCGCGAGGCCAGTGCGGCCCGGGACATCGAGGCCCAGCGCGGCGACGCAGGGGCCCTGGCCGCGCAGGCCAAGACCTTGCGGGACTTCGTCGAGCGCATGGAGAAGGAGATCTCGGTCGCCAACCGCGCCGCCGAAGCGGCCCGGCGGGCGCTGGAGAACGAGACCCGCGAGCAGCGCCAGCGCATGGCTGCACTGGCCTTCCGCGACCCGGCGCGACTCGCCCCGAAGATCGCCTTTCAGGAGACGCGCGGGATGCTGCCGCAGCCCGTGGCGGGATCACAATTGCGTGGATTCGGGGTTAACGACGACCTCGGCGTCGCGACGCGCGGAATATCGCTTTCCACCCGTCCAAATGCCGTTGTTTCGTCACCTTCCGATGCCTGGATAGTCTATGCGGGGCCGTTCCGGTCCTTTGGCCAACTCTTGATACTGAATGCCGGCAATGGTTACTATATCCTCCTGGCGGGCATGCAGCGTATTGATGTCTCGGTGAATCAATTCGTGCTCGCAGGCGAACCGGTTGCGGTCATGGGCGAGACCGCCGAAGCGGCGGCGGCGAATGTAGGAGCGGGAGCCGGCGAGCCGGTTCTCTATGTCGAGTTCAGAAAAGACGGCGTCTCGATCGATCCGACGCCGTGGTGGAAAAAACCGCAAAGCGAAAAGGTTCGCGGATGATGCGCAAGGTCTCTCTCGTTCTCGCAGGCGCGATCGCCGGCGCCGGCCTCACCGGCCTCGCGACGCAAACGGGCCTGCTCTCCTCGACCAGCGCGGTCGCGGCCTCGGCGGAGGTTTATCGCAGCCTCAACCTCTTCGGCGACATCTTCGAGAAGATCCGCACCGACTATGTCGAGAAGCCGGATGAGCAGAAGCTGATCGAGGCCGCCATCAACGGCATGGTCTCCTCGCTCGACCCGCATTCGGCGTTCCTCGACGCCAAGAGCTTCCGCGACATGGATATCGACATGCGCGGCCAGTTCGGCGGCCTCGGCATCGAGGTCACCATGGAGGACGGCGTCCTCAAGGTCGCCAAGCCGATCCGCGACACGCCCGCCGCCAAGGCCGGCATCCTGGCTGGCGACATCATCCGCCAGATCGACGGCGACGAGGTCAAGGGCCTCAGCCTGAACCAGGCGGTCGAGAAGATGCGCGGCATCATCAACACCCAGGTCAAGCTGAAGATCGAGCGCGCCAAGTCCGAGCCGCTGGAGTTCACCCTGACCCGTTCGAACATCGTCGTCCCGGCGGTGGAGGAGCGCGCCGAGGGCGATGTCGGCTATATCCGCATCGGCACCTTCAGCGAGCAGACCTATGAGGGCCTGCGCAAGGGCATCGAGAAGCTCAACGCCGAGATCGGCGCCGACAAGCTCAAGGGCTACATCATCGATCTCCGCAACAATCGCGGCGGCCGTCTCGACCAGTCCGTGCTGGTGTCCGACGCCTTCCTCGAGCGTGGCAAGATCGTCTCGACCCGCGGCCGCAACGCCGAGGAGACCCAGGTCTTCAACGCCAAGTCGGGCGACCTGACCAAGGGCAAGCCGGTCGTCGTGCTGATCAACGGCTCTTCGGCCTCGGCGGCGGAAATCGTCGCCGGCGCGCTGCAGGACCACAAGCGCGCCACCGTCATGGGCTCGCGCTCCTTCGGCAAGGGCTCGGTGCAGACCGTGATCCGCCTCGGCGATCAGGGCGGCCTGCGCCTGACCACGGCGCGCTACTACACCCCGTCGGGCAACTCGATCCAGGCCAAGGGCATCACCCCGGACATCGAGATCATCCAGGACGTCCCGGCCGAGCTGAAGGACAAGGACGAGAACAAGGGCGAAGCTTCGCTCAAGGGCCATCTGCGCTCCGGCGACGGCAAGGAGGAGCAGTCCGGCTCCGCCTCCTACGTCCCGGCCGATGCCAGCAAGGACACGCAGCTGATCGCGGCGCTGAACCTGCTGCGCGGCGTCAAGAAGGACACCGCCGCTGCGGCGCCCAACGCTCCGGCCCCGGCGCCGGAGGCCCCCAAGGCCGACGCCGCCCCGACCGAAGCGCCCAAGCCGAACTGATCGCGCCTGAAGGACTGCCGCGCCATGACCATTGGCGCGGCACGCCCACGAGAGTTTGTTACCCCCGCCGCTGATTGGCGGTTGATTCCACATGGAATCATCCGACTCTAGGGCGGCGGACTGATTCGTGTCCGCGCCCGATCAGCGAGGACGGCTTCTTGGCCGGAATGCCGCTCAGCGAACTCGACCAGCCTCTCGGCCGGAATCGGCGTGCGCGTCCGCGCCCGCCGGTCGGTCGCTGGCTGTCGCGCGCGCTCGCGGGCGCGCTGGTCGTCACCTTCACCGGTCTGACGCTCTATGCCGCCTTGCGGCGCGATCCGGACGGCGGCGAACCCATGGCGACCGCCGCGATCCGCGAAAGGCCGCGAGCCCCGGAAACGACGGCTACCGCCCCTGACAGCGGCCGACGCGAAGCGCCGCAA
>JAEXUU010000097.1 GCA_023452965.1 Pseudomonadota bacterium
CCTCTAAACCACGCAATAGCTCTCCTGGCTCACTACGCAACAAGAGCAGAGCGGAGACATGAGGTGATCTCGGTCGGCATCGTCGATGAACATCCACTCATGGCGGAGGGGATCAAGTCCGTTCTTCGGCGGAGAACGGGTTTTGCCGTTGCTGTAACGGGAGCAAGCCTCGAAGAAATCTTGGCGTCTCCGTCGAATTGGCAAGTCGATGTGGTAATCATCGGCCTCAATACGCCAGACGCAGGCTTTCAGGCGATGCCGAAACTCCGCAAGGAGCGGCCTGACACGAAGATCATTGCCTTCGTTTCCCTTGCGGACGCGGACCATGCAATGCGCACTCTCGATTCCGGCGCAGATGCGTACTTGCTGAAAAGCGGCCGCGCCGACGAACTCTTCGAGGCGATTGAAGCGGTGCGGCGAGGTGAGATCTACGTCACGCCATCCTTCGCGACCAAGGTCATCGGCGCGCTGCAGAACAAGGCCCTGGAAAAGCGTACGGCGGAAAGCACGAGGCTCAGCATCAGGGAAGAGCAGATCGTACACCTGCTCCTTTGCGGCAAGCGCAACAGAGAAATCGCTCGGACGCTGGCGCTGAGCGAGAAGACGGTCAAGGGCTACATGACCGGCCTCATGACCAAACTCCGCGCGCGCAACAGGCTGGAAGTGGTCATTGCAGCGCAAAGGCTGAACAGCGCGCCGCGCCGGCACGAGCGAACCGACGTTACCAGAGCTTGAGAGGCAAGGAACGTTTGCGTCGACCAGCTCTGGCGCATTGAAGCGCCGCAACAAGCTGAGCTACGAAGGTCGGCCGCCAGTCTGGACGCACTGCGCCATGAGCAGACGTTGCCATCTTGCCTGAAATGGGGACGCGGCGGTCAGTGTCCCCAGTGTACAGGCGGAATACCTGCGACCGGCAACCTGACCACGCCGATCGCGTCGCCCAGCAGGCAGCCGAGATAGCCGGTGCGCAAATCGGGACCGCCGAAGGCGATGCTGGATAGGTTGCGCAACTTCGTCGACGGATTGGTATCCATGTGCGGACGGCCAAGCGCGTTGGCCGCATAGGCCGCCTCGACCCAGTCGACATGGGCGGCGTCGGACTCGTTCAACATGATTTCGCAGCGACCGGTCCCCGGCTCCAGCCGCATCAACTGGTTCGAGATCACGCCGGCGATCCAGATCCGGCCTTCCTCGTCGAAAGCCAGCCCGTCCGGAAACTGGCCCTCGCCAAACTCGTAGATCACTTCCTTGGGCCCGAGGCTCGCATCGTCGCGCAACGCAAATCGGCTGAGCCGTCTGCCATATGTCTCGTTGACATAGAGCCAGCGCCGGTCCGGCGAGACCTGGCATTCATTGGTGAAGCCTAGCCCATCGGCGACGATGCGCCCGCCCTTCTCGTCCATGACGGCGATGAAGCCGCTGCGTGCCTCGCGGCGATAGTCGAGCGAGCGTGGCACCAGAGTCGTCGAAACCGTCAGCCAGAGCCGTCCGAGATGGTCCCGCACCAGATAATTGGACGGCGCGATCGGCACGCCGTCGATCTGCGTCCAGAAGGCCGAGACCTGGCCGTCCCGCGTCAGGCGCCAGATCCCGCCCGTCTCGCTGCCGAGATTGGCGAGCAGGAATGAGCCGTCGGGCTCGAGCGCGATGCCGTTCGGACGCAGCCCCTCCGGCAGGTCGGCCGTCGTGCCTGTATAGAGCGTCTGCGAACCGTCCGGCTTGAGATGGGCGACGCCGCCGCGCCAGTCGGCGGTGTAGAGATCTCCTTTCGCCGTGGCGAGGACGCATTCCGGCCGGCTGAGTCCGGAACCGAGCAGGGAAACATCGGCGAGGGAGAGTTTCATCCGCGCATGAACCAGACCAGAGCCATCGGAATCGCCTCGACATAGGTCACGAGGAAGAGGACGCAGAGCGCGAGCAAGAACATCGGGATCAGCTCGCGCGAGAGCGCGACCATGCCGACGCGCGCGATCTTTGCGGCGACGAAGAGCGTGCCGCCGACCGGCGGCGGGTAGAGCCCGATCACCAGGTTGAACACCATGATCAGGCCGAGATGCACCGGATCGATGCCGAACGCCTTGGCGGTCGGGATGAACAGCGGGGCCGTCAGCATCAGCGAAGGCAGCGGCTCGAGGAAGATGCCGACCAGGATCAGGGCGAGGTTCAGGAGGAACAGGAAGACATACTTGTTCTCGGCGATGTCGAGGATCGCCTGCGCCAGATTGGCGGGGATCTGCTCGACTGTGATCAGCCAGGAGAGCGCCCCGGTCGCGCCGACGACGAGCATGACCACGGCGCTGGTGCGGAAGCTCTGCAGCAGCATTCCGGGCACCTGCGCCGGCTTGACCTCGCGATAGACGAACAGGGCCAGGATCAACCCGTAGAACACTGCGACGGAGGCAGCCTCGGTCGGCGTGAACACGCCGGAGAGGATGCCGCCGAGGATGACGACCGGCATGCCCGAGGCGGGCAGGATGGCGACGAAGCTCTTCCAGATGTCGGCGCGGCTCGGCATCGCACCGCCGAGATCGCAGCCGAGCGCGCGCCCCTTCCAGACGCAGAGCAGGATCAGCACGAAGGCGAGCGTGAAGGCCGGGAAAACGCCGGAGACCAGCAGCTCGCGGATCAAGACATTGCCGACGAAGCCGTAGACCAGCAGCGGGATCGACAGCGGCATCAGCACGCCGATCGTCCCTGCGACGGCGATCAGGGCGGCGGCGAAGGCGCGCGGATAGCCGCGTTCGGCCATGCGCGGCACCATGATCGAGCCGATCGCCGCCGAGTCGGCGACCGCCGAGCCCGAGACCGAGCCGAACATGGTACAGGCGGAGACCGTCACGACCCCGAGTCCGCCGGGCATGAAGGCCAGGAGCGAGCGCGCGAAGTCGATCAGCCGCCGCCCTACGCCACCATGGGTGATGAGCTCGCCGGTGAAGATGAAGAGCGGGATCGCCGCGAGATGCAGCGGCTCGACGCTGGAGATATAGGACAGGAAGATCGCCTCGAGCGGGTAGCCCTGACCGAAAATCCCGATCGTCGCGACTGTCGTGAGCAGCAGCGCCCAGACCAGCGGCATGCCGAGCAGGGCGAGCGCGAAGAAGACCGCGCAGATGACCGCGAGCACCATGGCGTCAATCCTGAAAGGCTTCTTGCGGGATCGGCTTGCCGCGGGCGAGCAGGATCGTCTCGTAGATGACGAAGACGAGCGCCAGCGCCGAACCGACCGGCATGGCGAGGTATTGCAGCCCCATCGGGACATGCATCACGGTCAGCTCCTGGCCCATCGTGCGCTCGGTGATGCTGAGGCCGTAGCCGATCAGCAGGCAAAGCAGCCCGATGACGCCGAGGCGCGTCGCGATCTCGACGACCTGCTGCAGCCTCGGCGGCATCTTCTCTGTGAACTCGGTGATGCGCATATGGGCGCCTCGGCGGGCCGCGGACGCCCCGCCGAGGAAGGTCGCCCAGAGCAGCACGAACTCGCCGAACTCGGTGTTCCAGGCGAGGTCGCTGTTCAACGCGACGCGCGCGGCGACATTCGCGAACATCACGACGATCAGCATCGCGGCCAGCAACGTCACGACGAGATCGACCAGGTCGCCGAGCCAGCGCAGCGGCGCCGGCTCGGGAAGGTCGGGACGATAGAGGAAACGCATGCCGGCCTCCGTCCGCAGCCTGGGTCAGCTCATGCTCTTGCGGATCTCGGCGGCCTCGCCGAGCATCTGGTCGACCGCCGCCGCGCCGAATTCCTTGCGTGCCCGCTCATAGGCGCCCTCGCTCGCCTTGCGCCAGGCGGCGAGATCGGGCTTGGCGATGGTTGCGCCCTTGGCGGTCATCTCGGCCAGCAGCCTGTCGTCATTGGCGCGCTCTTCGCGGCGGTTCCAGTCGCCCGCTTCCTTCGCGGCCTTCAGCACGCCCTCCTGATCGGCCGGGCTCAGCCCCTTGAAGGTCCGCTCGGCCATGGCGAGCCAGCGCGGCGAGTAGACGTGCTGCGACAGGGTGACGTGCTTCGCCACCTCGTAGAAGCGCTGCGAGAAGATCGTGTCGATCGGGTTCTCCTGGCCCGACACGGTATTCTGCTGGATCGCGAGATAGACCTCGGTCACCGGCATGACGACCGGCGAGAAGCCGATCGATTCCATGATCCAGCGGATCATCTCGACGGGCGCGATGCGCAGCTTCCTGCCCTTGGCATCGGCCGGACTGTTGAGG
>JAEXUU010000133.1 GCA_023452965.1 Pseudomonadota bacterium
CCCGGGGGGCGCCGGCCCCCCCGCCCGGGCCTATTTCAGCATCCTGCGAAAGCACCTAATGCTCGGCTTTATCCTCAAACGCCTTGGCCTGGCGCTGATGGTCGCGCTGGCGGTCTCGGCCATCGCCTTCTTCCTGTTGCGCCTGTCCGGTGACGTCGCGGTCGCGATCGCCGGCGAAGGCGCGCAGCAGGCGGATATCGACGTGATCCGCAAGACCTACGGGCTCGATCGTCCGCTGCTCGTCCAGTATCTCGACTGGCTCTGGAAGACCCTGCGCGGCGATTTCGGCACCTCGATCTATTTCAAGACCGACGTGTCCGAGCTGGTGCTGGCGAAGATGCCGGTGACGCTGATCCTTGGCCTGACCTCGCTCGCCTTCGCGCTGCTGATCTCGAACCCGCTCGGCGTGCTCGCCGCGATCTATGCCAACAGCTGGATCGACCGGGTCGCGCTCGCCATCGCCGTCTTCGGCCAGGCGATGCCGAACTTCTTCTTCGCGCTGATCCTGGTGATGCTGTTCTCGATCACCCTGCGCTGGCTGCCGGTCTCCGGTTCCGCGACCTGGCAGCACTACATCATGCCGACCGTGGCGCTCGGCTACTATGCTGCGCCGGCCTTCATGCGGTTGATCCGCGCCGGCATGATCGAGGTGCTTTCGGCCGACTACATCCGCACCGCCCGGGCCAAGGGCCTGCCTTCCGGAAAGATCATCTTCAAGCATGCGCTGCGCAACGCCGTCGTGCCCGTCGTCGCGCTGGCGGCAGTGCAGCTCGGCTTCCTGCTCGGCGGCTCGGTGGTGATCGAGACGATCTTCGCGCTCGATGGCCTCGGCTACCTCGCCTACCAGAGCATCACCTACAAGGATTTCCCGGTCATGCAGGTCGTCGTCCTGCTGCTTTCCGTTGTCTACGTGCTGCTGACGCTCGCCGCCGACATCGCCAATGCCTGGCTCGACCCGCGCATCCGGGTGGCCTGAGATGAGCGAAACCTCCCTCTCCGTCGCCGAGGCGCCCGAGCTTTCCGAAGGCCGCAAGCTGCTGCGCCGCTTCCTCGGCCAGAAGGCCTTCGTCTTCGGCTTCGGCCTGCTCGTGCTGTTCATCCTGATCGCGCTCGCAGCCCCGCTGCTGGCACCGCACGACCCCTATCTGCAGAACCTGACGGCGCGGAACATCCCGCCCTTCTGGTATGAGAAGGGCAACTGGGTGCATCCGCTCGGCACCGACCCGCTCGGCCGCGACTATCTCTCGCGCCTGCTCTACGGCGCCCGGATTTCGCTGCTGATCGGCATCAGCGTGGTCATCATCTCCGGGCTGATCGGCACGACCATGGGCCTGCTCGCCGGCTATTTCGGCGGCCGGATCGACATGGTGATGACCTTCCTCGTCACCACCCGGCTCTCCATGCCGGTGATCCTGGTCGCGCTCGCCGTCGTCGCCATCGTCGGCTCCTCGCTCTGGATCGTCATCCTCGTGCTCGGCCTGCTGAAATGGGACCGCTTCGCGGTGGTGATGCGCAGCGCGACCCAGCAGGTCCGCTCGCTCGACTATGTCGCCGCCGCCCAGGCTGCCGGTGCCTCGACCAGCCGCATCATCTTCGGCGAGGTCCTGCCCAACATCGCCCCGCATCTGATCGTCGTCGCGACGCTCGAGGCGGGCAGCGCCATCCTGCTCGAGGCGGCGCTCTCCTTCCTCGGCCTCGGCGTGCAGCCGCCCTTGCCCTCCTGGGGCCTGATGATCTCGGAAGCCAAGGCCTACATGTTCTTCTCGTTCTGGCTCATCGCCCTGCCCGGCAGCGCGCTTGCCCTGCTGATCTTCGCCATCAACCTCGCCGGCGACGGCCTGCGCGACGTGATCTCGCCGGAGGGACGCGCCTGATGAGCGACGCCATCCTTCAGATCGACGGCCTCACCGTCGACATCGCGACGCCGCGCGGCTCGCTCCATGCGGTGCGCGACCTCTCCTTCAAGGTCGAGAAGGGCAAGACGCTCTGCCTCGTCGGCGAGTCCGGCTGCGGCAAGTCGATGACCTCGCTCGCGATCATGGACCTCCTGCCCAAGGCGGCGAAGAAGAGCGCGAAGCGCCTTTCCTTCGCCGGCGAGGACCTCGCCAAGGCCGGCGCCAAGCGTATCAACGCGCTGCGCGGCGACCGCATGGCGATGATCTTCCAGGAACCGATGACGGCGCTGAACCCGGCCTACACCATCGGCGACCAGATGACCGAGGCCTACAAGCTGCACCGCAAGGCGAGCGAGGCGGAAGCCCGCGATCGCGCGATCCTGCTGCTCGGCAAGGTCGGCATCGCCAATGCCGCCCAGCGGCTCGGCCAGTATCCGCACCAGCTCTCGGGCGGCCTGCGCCAGCGCGTCATGATCGCCATGGCGCTGATGTGCTCGCCCGACCTCCTGATCGCCGACGAGCCGACCACCGCGCTCGACGTCACCATCCAGGCCCAGATCCTGCGCCTGCTCGCCGATCTCCAGCAGGAGCTCGGCATCGCCATGGTGCTGATTACCCATGATCTCGGCATCGTCGCCCGCATCGCCGACTGGGTCGGCGTGATGTATGCCGGCCAGATCGTCGAGGAGGGCCCGACCGAGGCGATCTTCCGCAATCCGCGCCACCCCTACACGCAGGGCCTGATCGACTGCATCCCGGTGCCGGGCCGCACCGAGCCCGGCGGCAAGCTCGGCGTCATCCCCGGCGTCGTGCCCTCGCTCGTCGGCGAGATCAGGGGCTGCAGCTTCCGCGACCGCTGCAAGCACGCCAAGCCTGCCTGCGCCGAGGCGCCCCCGCTGCGGCAGCGGCCGGACGGCCATAGCTGGCGCTGCATCCTGGAGGACGCGGCATGAGCGCGACCAATCCGATCCTGCTCGAGGCGCGTGACCTCACCCGTTCCTTCTCGGTCAGCCAGGGCCTGTTCAAGGGCAAGCGCAAGCTCCACGCCGTCAACGGCGTCTCGCTCGCCATTGCCAAGGGCGAGGTGCTCGGCATCGTCGGCGAATCCGGCTGCGGCAAGTCCACGCTGGCGCGCATGCTGCTCGGCCTGCTGCCGCCGTCCAGCGGCGAGATCGCGCTCGCTGGCGAGAATGTCGGCAAGCTCGGCCGGCTCGGCATGGCCAAGCGCGTCCAGCCGGTGTTCCAGGACCCGTATTCCTCGCTGAACCCGCGCCGGACCATTGCCTCGATCGTCGCGCTGCCGCTCGCCGTCCAGGGCATCGGCACGGCCAAGGAGCGCCGCGAGCGCGCCATCGCGATCCTCGACAAGGTCGGCCTGCCCCGCCGCTTCGCCGACCGCTATCCGCGCGAGCTCTCCGGCGGCCAGCGCCAGCGCGTCGCCATCGCCCGGGCGTTGATCCTGAACCCCGAGATGGTGGTCTGCGCCGAGCCGACCTCGGCGCTCGACGTCTCCGTGCAGTCGCAGATTCTGAACCTGCTCAACGATCTGCGCAGCGAGCTCGGGCTGACCTATGTCTTCATCAGCCACAATCTCGTCGTCGTCGAGCATATCGCGACGCGGGTCGCGGTGATGTATCTCGGCCGCGTCGTCGAGCTCGCCGATACGGCGACGCTGTTCAAGGCCCCGCGCCATCCCTACACCAAGGCGCTGCTCGCTTCCGTACTGACGCCGGAACCCGGCAAGGGCATCCCGGAGACCGGGCTCGGCCTCGCCTTCCCGGATCCGCTCAACCCGCCGCCCGGCTGCCCCTTCCACCCGCGCTGCCCGGCGAAGATGCCGCAATGCGCCACGGTGACGCCGAAGCTGCGGGCCGACACGGCCGGCCTCGTCGCCTGCCATCTCTACGACGAACAGGCGAGCACCGCCGCTGCCTGACCCACACCGGGTCGTCCCGGGCGGCCGGAGGCCGACCCGGGATCCATGCCTGAACCGTTCCGGCA
>JAEXUU010000138.1 GCA_023452965.1 Pseudomonadota bacterium
AAGACGTGGATGCTCGGCACAAGGCCGAGCATGACGGCTTTGGTCATGCCGGCACCGGCTCGCTCAATCTCCAGAACAGCCTGACGCCGCCATCCGCCGTGCTCTCCAGCCCGGGCACGGCCGAGAGCAGCTTGCGGGTGTAGTCGTGCTTGGGTGCATCGAAGATCTGGTCGCGGGTGCCTTCCTCGACGATGCGGCCGTCCTGCATGACGATGACGCGGTCGGCGACTTGCTCGACCACGCCGAGATCGTGGCTGATGAACAGGCAGGAGAAACCGTGCTTCTTCTGCAGCTGCGCGAAGAGCTCCAGGACCTGCGCCCGGACGGTGACGTCGAGAGCCGAGACCGGCTCGTCGGCGATGACGAAGCTCGGCCGGCGGATGATGGCGCGGGCGATGGCGACGCGCTGGCGCTGGCCGCCGGAGAGCTCGTGCGGGTAGCGTTCGGCGAAGCCGTCGCCCAGGCCGACCTCGCTCAGCACCTCCTGCAGGCGCGCCTTCTTCTCGGCCGAGCCCATGCCTTTGACCAGCCGCAGCGGCTCACCGACCAGCTCGCCAATGGTCATCCGCGGGTCGAGCGAGGAATACGGGTCCTGGAAGACCATCTGGCAGTTCAGCCGGTAGTCCCAGAAGGCCGCGTCGCCCTTGTCGATCGGCTTGCCGTTGAAGCGGATCTCGCCGCCGCTCGGCTTGAGCAATCCAGCGATGGCATGGCCGAGCGTGGTCTTGCCCGAGCCCGAGCCGCCGACGACCGAGACGACCTCGCCCGGCTTCACATTGAGGCTGATGCCGTGCAGCGCCCGCTTGCCCTGTTCCTTGCGGAAGAAGCCCTGGCGGCCGCCATAGTCGACGACCAGATCGTTGACCGAAACCAGCGGCGTCGCGGCCTCCGGCAGATCGCGGGCCGGTTCGCGATGCGGCATCGCGGCCAGGAGCTCGCGGGTATAGGGATGCTGCGGGCTGGCGAGGATATCCTCGCTTTTGCCCTGTTCGACCACATCGCCCTGGCACATCACGACGATGCGGCTGCAATACCGTGCGACCATGCCGAGATCGTGCGAGATCAAGAGCACGGCGGTGTTGTTGGCCTGGGTCAGGTCGACCATCAGCTCCATGACATCGCGCTGGACGACGGCGTCGAGCGCCGTGGTCGGCTCGTCGGCGAGGAGCAGCGCCGGCTTCAGCAGCATCACCGAAGCCCGCATGATGCGCTGGCGCATGCCGCCGGAATACTGGTGCGGATAGGCGTTGAAGGCACCTTCGGGATCGCGGATGCCGACGCGGCGGAGCATGTCGAGGATGAGCTCGCGCCGGCCGGCTGCGTCGAGCTTGCGATGCAGCGCCAGACCTTCCTCCAGCTGCCGTCCGATCAGCATGGACGGGTTGAGCGAGGTCATCGGCTCCTGGAAGACCATGCCGACCTTCGCGCCGCGGATCGCCCGCAGGCGCTTCGGGGCCATGGTCGTGACCTCCTCGCCGTCGAAGCGGATCGAGCCCGAAATCAGCCGCACCGCCGGCGGGATGAAGCCCATCACGGCGCGGGCCGCCAGCGTCTTGCCCGAGCCGGATTCGCCGACGATGCCGACGATCTCGCCGGGCGACACGGAGAAGCTGACATCGTTGACGACGGTGCGGCCGCTTGCGCCGATCCTGAGCGTCAGGCCGTCGACCTCGAGCAATGGCTTGGTGGAGGTCATCGCGCACCCCTCATCCGTGGGTCGAGCTTGTCGCGGAGCGCATCGCCGAGCAGGTTGATGCCGAGCAGGGTCAGCGAGATGGCGAGGCCCGGGAAGATGCCGAGCCAGACCGCCTGGCCGATATAGGGCCGCGACCCCGCCAGCATGTTGCCCCAGGTCGGCGCCGGCGGCGGCACGCCGAGGCCGAGGAAGGAGAGCGAGCTCTCGGCCAGCAGCACCCAGCCGAACATCGAGGTCGCCAGCACGGTCAGCGGCGCGATGCAGTTCGGCAGGATGTGTCGGGCCATGGTGAAGCCCTCGGAATTGCCCATCACCCGCGAGGCCGAGATGAACTCGCGTTCGCGCAGCGACAGCACCGTGCCGCGGACGATGCGGGCGACGGATGGGGCATAGGCGATGCCGAGCGCGAGAATGATCCCGTATTTGTTGGCGCCCACGACTGCGAGCAGCCCGAGCGCCAGCAGGATGCCGGGGAAGGCGAGCAGCGCATCGTTGAAGGCCATGATGGTGCGGTCGACCCAGCCGCGGACATAGCCCGAGAACAGGCCGATGATCGTGCCGAGCGAGACGGCGAGCGCGACCGTCAGCAGACTGATCCAGACCGAGGTGGCGGCGCCCGCCATCAATCGCGAGAGCACGTCGCGGCCGAACTCGTCGGTGCCGAGCCAGTGCATCGCCGAGGGCGCGGCGAGCTTGGCGCGGAAGGAGAGTTTCAGCGGGTCGAAAGGCGTCCAGACCGAGCTGATCGCCGCGACGATGCCGAGGAAGCCGATCAGCGTGCCGCCGACCAGGGCGTTGGGGGCGGGAAGCTTCATTGCGCGCTCACCCTCGGATCGAAGATCGGATAGCAAAGGTCGATCACGAGATTGACCAGCACATAGGTGAAGGCGACGAAGAGCATGCAGCCCTGGATCACCGGATAGTCGCGAGCGAAGATCGAATCGACCAGCAGCCGGCCCAATCCTGGGATGGTGAAGACCGTCTCGACGACTGCGATGCCGCCGAGCAGATTGCCGAGCACGAGGCCGATCAGCGTCCAGGTCGGGCCGAAGGCGTTCTTGAAGGCGTGGTTCCAGAGCACGGCGCTTTCGGTCAGGCCCTTGGCTCTCGCATGGGTGATGTAGTCGAGCCGGAGCACTTCCAGCGTCGAGGCGCGGGCCATGCGCAGGATCACGCCGATCTCGTGCAGGAACAGCGTCATGATCGGCATGATCAGGTAGAGGATGCCGGCCACGGGGTTCTCGGCGATCGAGACATAGCCGACCACTGGCAGCCATTCGAGCTTGAGGCCGAAGAACAGCAGCAAGAGCAGGCCGAGCCAGAAGGTCGGGATCGAGAGCAAGAGCGTCGCGACGGCGACGAGGCTGAGGTCGAGCGAGGAATCCTGCTTCCAGGCAGCGATCACGCCGGCCGGCACCGCGACCAGGCTCGCCAGCAGCACGGCGACCAGCACGATCTGCGCCGAGATCCAGAAGCGCGAGAGGATCAGCGGCAGCACCGCCTGCTGCGACGAGATCGACTGGCCGAGATCGCCCTTGAGCAGGTTGCCGAACCAGATACCGAACTGGACCGGCAGGCTCTGGTCGAGACCGAGCCGCGCCTGCAGGTCGGCGATAGAGGCCGGGGTCGCCAGGTCCCCCAGCATCAGCGAGGCCGGATCCCCCGGAATCAGACGGATCAGACCGAAGACCGAGACCGACACGATCAGCAGTGTCGGCACGGACATCAGGATGCGCGTCAGCGCGAAGCGCAGCATCGGTTTCCTCCCCGGTGCTTGGTGATGTCCGGCTGTGTCAGTTCGCCAGCGTCACTTCCCACATGCGCAGCTTCGACTGCCATGGCTTGAAGCCCTGGATGCGCTTGGCATGAGCGATGATGTCGAGGCCGTTGAAGGCGAAGATCATCGGGACTTCGTCGATGACCCGCTTGTGCAGTTCGTCGACGATCGTCTGGCGCTCGGCCCGGTCGGAGGTGACGAAGCGCGTGTCGCTCTGCTTCTGCGCCTCCGGATTGTCCCAGACCTTGCGCGGCTGCTTGTCCTTCGGCCCCGAGAATTGCTCGAAGGCGATGGCGGGGTCGAAGCGGGCCGAGAAGGAGAAGGACTGCATCTGGTAGTTGCCCTTGTTGTAGCGATCGAGCTGGGTCGCCCAGTCCAGCACCTCGATCTCGGCGTTGACGCCGACGGCCTGCAGCATCTGCTGCGCCACCACCGCGGCCGGGAAGCTCGGCACGATCGGGCGCTTGTTGGCGAGGATCACGATCTTCTCGCCCTTGTAGCCGGCCTCCTGCAGCAGCTTCTTGGCGCGGGCCGGGTCGAAGGTGAGGCCCTTCTTCTCGACCTCGCCGAAATAGCTCGAGCCGGAATAGATCGGCGAGGTGTTGGGCTTGCCGAGGTCGTTGTAGAAGGCGGCGACGATCTCATCCATGTCGAGCGCGGCGGCGATCGCCTGACGCAGCTTCTGGTTGCCCATCACCGCGTCCTTGACCTGGATCAGGAAGACGTGGCGGACGGCATTGGGCTCGGCCGCGACCGAGAGCTTGGGGTTCTTCTTCAGTTCGGCCGCGTCGCTCGGCAGGATCTCGGCGAGATCGAGCGCACCGGAAAGCAGGCCGGCCTTCACCGTCGCCGGGTCCTTGACGATCAGGAACTTGACGTCCTTGAGCAGTGGGCGCTTGGAGCCGACATAGCCATCGGCCTTGCCGCCGTCCTTTGGCGACTTGTAGCCCTCGAAGGCGGTCATGGTGAAATACTCGCCGCGCTTCCACTCGCCGAACTTGTAGGGACCGGTGCCGATCGGCTTGTCCCAGGACCCGTCGGCCTTGACGGAGTCCTTGTGCAGGATCGCGGTCATCGCGCAGTCGGTGCGAGCGAGCGTGTCCAGGAAGAGCGCGTTCGGCTTGTCGATCTTCATGACGAAGGTGCGCGGATCCGGCGCCGTCGCCTCCTCGACCTTCAGGCCCGAGCGGCCATCGAATTCCGAGGTGCAGCGCCAGTCGGTCTTCGGATCCATATAGCGGTTCCAGCTCCACAGCACGTCGGCCGACGAGAGCTCGGCGCCGTTGTGGAACTTGACGCCCTGGCGCAGCGTGAAGGTGTAGGTCTTGCCGTCGGCCGAGAGGTCGACCTTTTCGGCGAGCAGCGGCGTCGCGATGCCGCCCTCATTGTAGCCGACCAGGCCCTCGACCAGCTGCAGCGCGAAATCGTCGGTGTTGTCGTCGCGATTGACGCCCGGATTGTTGCTGCGGATGTCGGCGGCGACCGCCACCGTGATGGACTGCGCCGCAGCGGGGCTGGCGAGCGCGAGCAAGGCAAAGGCGGAGGCGAGCAGGCGGTTCATCGGCAATTTCCCCTCTTTTGTCTTGTTGTCTTGGTTTGTCGTTGCGCGTGCGATCGCCGGGTTCAGGCGGCCCTGGCCGCGCCGGATCGGCGCTTGGCGAGCACGTCGGCGAAAAAGTCCTCGACCCGCGAGACGGCTTTCAGCCCGTCATGCGGCATGTTCGGCACGAGGTCGAAACGCACCTCGATGCCGTGCTCCTCGAAATTGCGGCGCAAGCTGTCGAGCCGCTCGGGGCGATTGGTGCCGGCATGGTTTGCATCGGGCATCCAGCTGGCGTTGCCGGGCTGGTGGGTGATCTCCCAGGTTTCGAGATCGGCAGCGCCGACGATCATCTGCACCGCGACCTTGCGCATCGCCTCGATGTCGGGGGCGGTGCCGAAGAGCTCGGCCATGTTGCGGGTGCCGACCCACCAGTCGCGCGTCGGGTCGAGCAGGGTCACCGAGCCCGGCGCGCCGATCGAGGCGGCCCAGAGCTTATGGGGCTGCAGCATCAGGAAACGGTGGGTGAAATGGCCGCCGCCGGAATAGCCGAACAAGGCGAAGCGGTCGAAGTGCAGGCCGTAGTGCTGGGCGACCTCCTCGACCATGGCGAGCAGGATGTGGTCGTAGCGGACCTCGCCCTCGCGCATGTACTTGAAGCCGTTGCGGTTGCCGTCGCCCATCACGCCGATCGGGAAGAGCGGGGCGAGGATGATGCAGTTGTTCCAGCGGCCGAAGGCCTCGAAGGCGTCGCGATAGCCGGTGAA
>JAEXUU010000369.1 GCA_023452965.1 Pseudomonadota bacterium
GAAATAGCCCTCGAAGACGATGTCGCCGCGCAGCAGGAGCTCGCCCTCGGCGCCCAGCTTCAGCTCGGCGCCGGCGACGGCCTCGCCGACCGAACTGGGCAGCAGGCGTTCACGGCGCTGGCCGACGGACATTCCCGAAGTCTCGGTGAGGCCATAGACCTCGACGAGCGGAACGCCGAGCGTGCGGAAGAACTGCACGATCCGCGGCGGGATCGGCGCGGCGCCGGTCAGCGCGACCTTCACCTTGCGCAGGCCGATGAAGTTCTGCAGCGCCCGGAAGATGACGAGATGGTAGAAGCCGGCGACCGCCCTCTCCCGCAGGCTGCGTGCAGCCGGTGGCTTGGTGGCGAAGGGCTCGCAGGCGGCAAGGCCCGCCTCGAACAGGCGGCGGCGCCAGCCACCGGCTTCCATCAGCTTGATGTGGATCGAGGCGTGCAGCTTCTCCCATATCCGCGGCACGCCGAGGAAGAGTGTCGGCGCGATCTCGCGCAGGTCTTCCTGCACGGTGCGTATCGACTCGCCGAAGGAGACGCAGGAGCCGGAATAGATCGGCGCCATCGTGCTCAGCATCTGCTCGGCGACATGGCAGAGCGGCAGATAGGACAGGTTGGTGGTATCGGCATCATAGCCGAGCCGTTCGACGACGCCGGCAGCCTGGGCCCGCATGTTGCGGTAGCTCAGCATCGCGCCCTTCGGCTTGCCGGTCGAGCCGGAGGTGTAGACCATCAGGCCGATATCGGCCGGCGTCTGGGCGGCAAGGCAGGCCTCGACCAGGCCGGGATGCGCGGTCTCGTATTCCGCACCGCTCTTCAGCACATCGGCGAAGGAGACGATCAGCTCCGAACCGTAGTGCCGCAGCCCCTTGGGATCGATCACCACGATCCGCTTCAGCCGCGGCAGCTCCTCCAGCCGCTCCAGCACCTTGTCGGCCTGCTCTTGGTCCTCGCAGACCACGACCTCGACTTCCGCGTGCCCCAGCACATAGGCGACCTCGTTGGCCGGGCTCGTCGCATAGACGCCGACCGCGACCGCCCCGACCATCCCGGCGCCGAGCTGGGCGACCACCCATTCGGCCCGGTTATCGGAGAGGATGCCGACATGCCCGCCTTCGGCGAGGCCGAGCGCGCGCAGGCCGAGCCCGAAATGCCGGGCGCGGCGGTCATACTCGGCCCAGCTGATCGGCAGCCAGATGCCGAAATCCTTCTGCCTGAGAGCGATGCGCTCGGGCATCGCCCGCGCATTCTCGCGCAGCATCTGCGGCAGGGTGAGATTGGGAAGCTCGCGCATCGTTGCCGACCTCACGAAAGCCAGCGCTTGCGGCGCTTGTAATGCTTGATGTCGCGATAGCTGCGCTCGCCCCCGGCGCCGCCGAGGCCGAGATAGAATTCGCGCACGTCCTGGTCGCGGACCAGCTTCTCGACCGGGCCGTCGATCACGCCCTTGCCCATTTCGAGGATGTAGCCGTAATTCGCGACCGCGAAGGCGACCGCGGCATTCTGCTCGACCAGCAACATCGAGACGCCCTGCTCGGCATTGATCCGGGCGATGATCGTGAAGATCTCCTCGACCAGCTTCGGCGCGAGGCCGAGCGAGGGTTCGTCGAGCAGGATCAGCGAGGGCCTGGCGATCAAAGCTCGCCCGATGGCGAGCATCTGCTGCTCGCCGCCGGAGAGATAGCCCGCCAGCCCCTTCCGGCGCTCGTGCAGACGCGGGAAGTAGCTGTAGACCAGATCGAAATCCGCCGCCGGCAGCTTGCGCCCGGTCAGCGCGAAGGTCGCCGCGGTGAGATTCTCCTCGACCGTCAGGTCCTCGAAGATGCGCCGCCCCTCCATGACATGGAACAGGCCGCGCCGGACGAGGCCGTGCGGGGCAAGGCTCGCTATGTCGTCGCCCTGGAAATGGATGGCGCCGCCGGTGACGGCGCCATCCTCGAGCGCGAGCAGGTTCGAGACGGCCTTGAGCAGGGTCGACTTGCCGGCACCGTTCGAGCCGAGCAGGGCGACGATCTGCCCCTGCGGCACGCGCAGCGACAGGCCGCGCAGCACCTGCACCGTCCTGTTGTAGACGACCTCGACATTGTTGACGTCGAGCACCGCGGTCCCGGCCATGCCTTCAGCCCCTAACCCTGCGCCTGAGGATCAAAGCTTGATCCAGTCGGAGGCCGGCAGCATCTGCTTGGCCTTGCTGTCGAAGCGATAGATCCGGCCGACCGGCACGGAATTGCCGGGGATCGAGATCGGCACGCCGAACAGGCCGCCGGTGTCGAAGTCCTTGATGCTGTTCAGCCCGGCCTTGAGGTTCGCCCCCGTCAGCTCCTTGCCGGCGTCGAGCGTGCGCTTCACCGCCTCGGCCATCAGCATGGCGGTGACGAAGCCCTGGAGATAGCCGGTCGACTGGTACTCGGTGCGCATCTGCCGGATCTTCTCCAGCATCGGCGAGGTGCCGTCCTTGTCGTAATAGTAGCGATAGGGCATCACGCCCATGAAGCCGTCGGCGGCGTCGCCCATGCGCTGCACCGTCGAGTTGTCCATGGTCCAGAAGGTGCCCATGAACTGGCTCTTCATGCCCATCTGCTTCGCCTGGGTGACGAATTCCGGGATCGGCGCCAGCACATAGCCGTGGAAGATCGTGAAGTCGGGATTGGCGCGGCGCAGCTTCAGCACCTCGGTCGAGACGTCGACGCTGCCGGGCGGGGTCACGATCTTCTCGACGACGGTGAGCTTCAGCTCCTTGGCGACCGCCTCGCCCGGCACGATCGGGTCGCGCCCGAACTCGGTGTCGGAATAGACGAAGGCGACGCGGGCGCCCGGCTTCTCCTTGGCGATGTAGCGCAGGAGGATGCCGAACATCTCGGTGTAGTCCGGCCCCGCCATGAACTGCAGCGGGTACTTCTTGGGATCGTTGAGCTCGGTCGCGAAGGAGGCGCCAGCCATGATCATGGTGCCGCGGCGCTCGAGCTCGGGATTGATCGTCTTCGAGAAGCCGGTCGAGTCGCCGTAATAGAGCGAGACCTTCTCCTGGCTGGTGATCTTGTTGAAGGCGGCGACCGAGGCGTCGACCTTGTAGGCGGTGTCCTCGGCGACATACCTGATCTTGCGGCCCTTGATGCCACCGCCATCGTTCAGGACCTTGAGATAGTCCTGGATGCCGGCATGGATGCCGACGCCCGCGAAGGCGAAGACGCCGGTCAACGGGATCGAGCCGCCGAGCACGATGTCGCCGCCCTCCTGCGCCGCGAGCGGCCCCATCCCGAAGGCCATCGCGGCCGTTGCCGCCGTCCCGGCCAGAAGCTCCCGCCTGTTCAACTTCATCTTGCTCATTATCGTCCTCCCGCTGATGTGGCCGTTCTTGGCGAC
The DNA here is from genome assembly GCA_023452965.1 of Pseudomonadota bacterium. The sequence goes on from JAEXUU010000369.1 coordinate 3,357, forward strand.
GGCCGTTTCGTCAAAGGCACGTGTCCCGTGCGCCTTCAGGTCCTGAAGGGCCAGAGATGGAAGAAGCGCCGCACCCGCCGCCAGATTTCGGCGAGGCCGCGCGGCTCGAAGATCAGGAAGCCGACGATCAGCCCGCCGAAGACGATGGTACGCACCGGCGCCAGCGCCGCGAGCGCATCGGGGTAGATCGGCGTCGCCCAGTTCGCGACGAATTTCAGAAGCTCGGGCACCAGCGTCATGAAGACCGCGCCGAGGATGCCGCCGAGGATCGTCCCCATGCCGCCGACGATGATCGCGGCGAGGTAGAAGATCGAGTTGACCAGCGGGAAGCTCTCCGGCGTGACGACGCGGAAGAAATAAGCCCAGAGCCCGCCGGCGAGGCCGGCATAGAAGGACGAGATCGCAAAGCTGGTCAGCTTGTAGCGCAGCAGGGGAATGCCGAGCACCTCGGCCGAGATGTCGCGGTCGCGGATGGCGATGAAGGCCCGCCCGATGCGGGTCCGCAGCAGGTTCGCGGCGCCGAGCACCATCAGGCAGGTCACCGGCATGATCAGCCAGTACAGCGAGAAGGGCTGGTCGAGGCTGATACCGAACAACCGCGCCGGCGGCATCGACAGGCCCCGTGCCTCGCCGGTCAGCGACCAGTGCGAGAACAGGAAGTGCAGGATGACCGAGGCTGCGATCGTCGCGATGGCGAGGTAGAGCCCCTTCACCTTGAGGCTGGGAATGCCGACGAGGATGCCGATCATCGCGGCGAGCCCGGCGCCGATCAGCAGGTTGAGCAGGAACGGCGTGCCGAGGCGGATTTCCAGCACCGCGACCGTGTAGGCGCCGACGCTCATGAACGCCGCCTGCCCCAGGCTGACGAGCCCGGTATAGCCGGTGAGCAGGTTCAGTCCCGTCGCGCTCGCGACATTGATGGCGCAGAGGCAGGCGAGGAAGAGCCAGTACGGACTCGCCACGAAGGGGAAGGCGACCGCAGCGAGTGCGAGCAGCACCAGCAGCGTGCGCTGCGCGGAGCTATCGAACAGCGCCTCGTCGGCGGCGTAGCTGGTCTTGAGCGTGCCGATCCGCATGGCG
>JAEXUU010000160.1 GCA_023452965.1 Pseudomonadota bacterium
TGGGCATCAACAAGCCCGATGTCCGCTTCGTCGTCCATGCCGACATGCCGGGCTCGATCGAGGGCTACTACCAGGAGATCGGCCGCGCCGGGCGCGATGGGCTCCCGGCCGACACGCTGACGCTCTACGGCGTCGACGACATGGCGCTGCGCCGCCGCCAGATCGACGAGAAGGCGATCGACGACGAACGCCGCCGGATCGAGCACAAGCGCCTCAATGCGATGATCGATCTGTGCGAATCGGCGCTCTGCCGGCGCAGCGCGCTGCTCTCCTATTTCGGCGAGCAGACGCCGCCCTGCCGCCATGGCAACGCGCCGTTCCGCTGCGATCTCTGCGGCCCGGAAGCACCAGAGCTCGCCGATGCGACGCTCGATTCGCGCAAACTGCTCTCGGCGGTGGCGCGCTCGGGCCAGCGCTTCGGCGCGGCCCATCTCGCCGACATCCTGACCGGCACGGCGACCGAGGCGATCCGCCGCCAGAACCATGACGGGCTGAAGACCTTCGGCGTCGGCGCTGACAAGCCGAAGAGCGCCTGGACGGCGCTGACGCGCAAGCTCTTCGCCGCCGGGGCACTTGCCGAGGCCAGCGTCGAGCATGGCGGCTTCTGCCTGACGGAGAAGGGCGAGGACATCCTGTTCGGGCGCGAGCCGATCGCGCTCAGGGTCGACCCGCATGCAGAGCGGCGCTCGCGACGCGGCGCGCGCGAGGCGGCCCGGGCCGACGGGCTCGACGGCGACACCGCCGCGCTGTTCGAGCATCTGCGCCAGCTCAGGCTCACCCTCGCCCGCGAGGAAGGCGTCGCCGCCTATATCATCTTCACCGACCGGACGCTGATCGCGATGGCGCGCGAGCGGCCGCTCGGCCTCGAGGAGATGCGGGGCATCGAGGGCGTCGGCGAGCGCAAGCTCAGCCAGTATGGCGAGGTCTTCCTCGACGCGATCTCGACATTTTCTGGCTAAAGCGGCGCGTCCCGCGTACGTACGCACGCGCACGTGAAAAAGCCATCCTGAACCCCTATATTCTCCAGACGAATCAAGATCATCGCGGGCGCCTGCTCGCCCGCTGAAGGACCCCGACATGAGCGATGCCGCCCGCGACCTCGAGGACGCCGCCTATGGCGCCGATTCCATCAAGGTTCTCAAAGGCCTGGATGCGGTGCGCAAGCGCCCCGGAATGTATATCGGCGACACCGATGACGGCTCGGGCCTGCACCACATGGTCTACGAGGTCGTCGACAACGCGATCGACGAAGCCCTCGCCGGCCATGCCGACCTCGTCACGGTGACGCTGAACGCCGACGGCTCGGTCACGGTCAGCGACAATGGCCGCGGCATCCCGACCGATATCCACAGCGAGGAAGGCATCTCGGCGGCCGAGGTCATCATGACCCAGCTCCATGCCGGCGGTAAGTTCGACCAGAACTCCTACAAGGTCTCGGGCGGCCTGCACGGCGTCGGCGTCTCCGTCGTGAACGCGCTCTCGGTCTCGCTGAAGCTGCGGATCTGGCGCGGCGGCAACGAGCATTTCATCGAGTTCCGCCATGGCGAGGCCGTGGCGCCGCTCGTCGTCGTCGGCCCGGCCGGCGACAGGCGCGGCACGGAGGTGACCTTCCTGCCGTCGCAAGAGACCTTCACCATGGTGGAGTTCGACTACAAGACGCTGGAGCACCGGCTGCGCGAGCTCGCCTTCCTGAACTCGGGCGTGCGCATCGTCCTGACCGATGCGCGCCATGCCGAGGTCGTCCGCGAAGAGCTGATGTATGAGGGCGGCGTCGAGGCCTTCGTGCGCTATCTCGACCGGGCCAAGTCGCCGGTGATCGACAAGCCGATCATGCTTTCCTCCGAGAAGGACGGGATCACGGTCGACGTCGCGCTCTGGTGGAACGACAGCTACCACGAGAACGTGCTCTGCTTCACCAACAACATCCCGCAGCGCGACGGCGGCACCCATCTTGCCGGCTTTCGCGCCGCGCTGACGCGCCAGGTCACCGGCTATGCCGAGAGCTCCGGCATCTCGAAGAAGGAGAAGGTCTCGCTCACCGGCGACGACTGCCGCGAGGGCCTGACCGCGATCGTCTCGGTCAAGGTTCCCGACCCGAAATTCTCCTCGCAGACCAAGGACAAGCTGGTCTCCTCGGAAGTCCGGCCCGTCGTCGAGAACGTCGTCAACCAGGCGCTCTCGACGTGGCTGGAGGAGCATCCGAACGAGGCCAAGACGATCGTCGGCAAGGTGGCGGAAGCGGCTGCGGCGCGCGAGGCCGCCCGCAAGGCGCGCGATCTTACCCGCCGCAAGGGCGCGCTCGATATCGCGTCTCTCCCAGGCAAGTTGGCTGATTGCCAAGAGAGGGACCCCGCCAAGTCCGAACTCTTCATCGTCGAGGGTGACTCGGCCGGCGGTTCGGCGAAGCAAGGCCGCGCCCGCGAGTACCAGGCGGTCCTGCCGCTGCGCGGCAAGATCCTCAACGTCGAGCGGGCGCGCTTCGACAAGATGCTCTCCTCCGACCAGGTCGGCACGCTGATCACGGCGCTCGGCGCCGGCATCGGCCGCGAGGAGTTCAACATCGAGAAGCTGCGCTACCACAAGATCATCATCATGACGGACGCCGACGTCGACGGCGCCCATATCCGCACGCTGCTGCTGACCTTCTTCTACCGGCAGATGCCGGAGGTGATCGAGCGCGGCCATCTCTTCATCGCCCAGCCGCCGCTCTACAAGGCGGCCCGCGGCAAGTCGCAGACCTATCTCAAGGACGAGCGGGCGCTCGAGGACTATCTCGTCGATTCCGCCCTCGACGGCGCCGTCTTCCGCATCGGCGACGGCAGCGAGCGCGCCGGCCCGGCCCTGCGCGCCCTGATCGAGGAAGCGCGCAGCGTGCGCCACACCCTGTCGCAACTGCATTCGCGCTATGACCGGCGCGTCGTCGAGCAGACCGCGATCGCCGGCGTGCTGCGCCCGCAGGACGGCCAGAGCGAGGAGCAGTTGGCCGAGGCCGCAGCCTATGTCGCGCGCCGGCTCGACGCGGTGTCCGACGAGATCGAGCGTGGCTGGGAAGGCAAGGTTGCCGATGGCGGCTTCGTCTTCTCGCGGCTGGTGCGTGGCGTTAAGCAGGTCGCGACGCTCGATGCCGGCCTGCTCGCCAGCGCCGAGGCGCGCCGGCTCGATGCCGCCGGCGCCTCGCTGCAGGAAGCCTACGCCAAGCCGGGCGTGCTCAGCCGCAAGGGCGACGACCACATCGTCAACGGCCCGAGCGACCTGTTCGACGCAGTCAACGCCATCGGCCGCAAGGGCGTTTCGCTGCAGCGCTACAAAGGTCTCGGCGAGATGAACCCGGACCAGCTCTGGGAGACAACGCTCGACCGCGACGTGCGCTCGCTGCTGCGCGTCAAGAACGACCAGAACGACGAGGCCGACGATCTCTTCGTCAAGCTGATGGGCGACGTGGTCGAGCCGCGCCGCGAGTTCATCCAGACCAACGCCCTGTACGCCAACGTCGATACCTGAGCCGCGGCGGCGGCATTCTGAACCATCGCGCCGCGGACACTCCGCTGGAGCTGCTCCACGGCACGATGATGTCCTTTCGCGGGCCTGCGGCGCCGTGACAATTCCTGCTGGAAGCGCAGGAAACTAAGGAAAATACCGCTCCGGTGCCTCGGCTATCCTCGGTGCGCGACCAGATGGTCGCGTTGCCGGGGGATTTTCGCGATGGCGCAGGACGAGATTGTGCAGGGCATTGGCCGCCGAGGCTTCCTGAAAGGCACAGCCGCGCTGGCGGCAAGTGCCGTCGGCGGCTTCGCCTGCGTCGAGATCGCCAGCGCCGCCCCGATCGAGGTGCCGACCGTCGACAAGCTCGTCATGCGGGTGCTGATCGATTCCGCCCATGACCAGTTCCTCAAGCCTGCGACGGTGCAGGGCGTGCTGCACCAGCCGCCCGGCTCCGGGCGCGGCGCCGATTACCGCCAGGTCCTGCACAACCAGTGGGGGCTCTCGCTCTTCCTGGAATCGCAGCGCGAGGCCGAGGCGCGCGCCATCCTGCTCGATTTCGGCTACAGCCCGGATGCCCTGCTCAACAATATCGGCATCCTCAAGGTCGATCCCAGCAAGGTCGACGCCCTGATCGTCAGCCATGGCCATCACGACCATTATGGCGGCCTCAACGGCTTCCTCGCGAAGTATCGCAGCGCCCTCGCCCCCGATCTCAAGCTCTATGCCGGCGGCGAGGATAATTTCTGCCATCGCGTCAGCCCGACGGGAACGCAGGGCCAGTTCACCGATTTCGGCCAGCTCGACCGGCGCGAGCTGGCGGCCCAGAAGGTCGCGACCGTGCTCTGCGAGACGCCGACCGTCGTCGCCGGCCACGCCTTCACCACCGGCCAGATCAAGCGCCGTTCGATCGAGCGCATCCTGCCCAACACCTTCGTCGAGCGCGGCATCAAGGACGGCCTCGGCTGCGATGCCGGCCATTACAGCGCCGCCGAGCTCGCGGGCAAGCCGATCCCCGACGAGCATGTCCACGAGCACGCGACCTGCTTCAACATCAAGGGCAAGGGACTGGTGGTGATCAGCTCCTGCGGCCATGTCGGCATCGTCAATTCGGTGCGTCAGGCCCAGGAGGTTTCCGGCGTCGAGAAGGTCCATGCCGTCGTCGGCGGCTTCCATCTCGGCCCAGCGCCGAAGGACTATCTCCAGCAGGTCGTGGCCGAGATCCGCAAATTGCAGCCGGATGTCGTTATCCCCATGCATTGCAGCGGCCTCAACTTCGCCCTCGAGGCGCAGGCGCAGATGCCGGAGAACGTCATCGTACCGACGACCGGCAGCCGGCTGACCTTCGGAGCCTGACCAGATGGCAGGCACGGCCTTTCCAGCGCAGCGGCAACTGGTGCGGCTGGCTTTTTTGGCGGCCATGCTGGCCGCCTTCGCCTTCCTGTCGGCCGTGATCTGGGCCGGTGCGCTGAGGGCGGAGGCAGGCGCCCAGCGCCGCTCGGCGGCAGAGCTGATGGACGTGCTGATGTGGAATCGCGAGCCGGTCGGTGGCGCGTTCTCGCTCACCGACCACACCGGCGCGCGACGAAGCGACGCCGATTTTCGCGGCAAGCTGGCGCTGGTCTATTTCGGCTTCAGCTATTGCCCCGACATCTGCCCGACCGATCTGCAGGAGATCTCGCGGGCGATCACCCTGCTCGGCCGCCAGGGCGAGGCGATCCAGCCGGTGTTCATCACGCTCGATCCGGAGCGCGACACGGCAGAGCACCTCGCCGGCTATGTCGAGCTCTTCCATCCGCGGCTGGTCGGGCTGACCGGCAGTGCCGGGGAGATCCGGCAGGCGGCGGATGCCTACAAGGTCTTCTACGAGAAGGTCGCGATCGATGGCGGCTACACCGTCGACCACAGCGCCTATGTCTATCTGATGGATCGCGATGGGCGCTATCTCGGCTTCTTTCCGCCCAACACCTCGGCGGAACGCATGCTGACGATCATCAAGCCGCATCTTCCGGCATCGTGACGGCGAGCGGGTGCGCCGCCACGCGGATTTGTTGAGCGCGCGATCTGAGGGTATGGGAGGCGGGACCAGGCACAAGAACGGTGCCGGACGATCTTGCAAAGACCCAGACGAAGGCCCGACACGATGACCGACACCCTGCCCGACCGGCTCTCCTCCAACCCGAACAGCCCCTACTACAACGAGGAGCTGCTCGCGCGCGACATCGGCGTGCGCTTCAAGGGCGTCGAGAAGAACAATGTCGAGGAATACTGCATCAGCGAGGGCTGGGTGCGCCTCACCGCCGGCAACGCCAAGGACCGCCACGGCAACCCGATGACGGTCAAGCTCAAGGGCGAGGTCGAGCCCTATTTCCGCAAGGCCGAGTAAGCCACGGCCTCAGCGCGCACGCACCAGGGCGCCGGCGAAAGCCGCCAGCGCCAGCACCGCAAAGCCGGCGCGCCAGGCATGCAGCGCCCCCCAGCGCTCGATCAGGCCCCGGCTCACCGCGCCCGCCTGATCGAGCGAGGACGCCAGCAGCGCCTCGTTGACGGGCGCGATCACGATCAGAGTGAAGGGCAGGTTGGCGAGCATCAGCGCCGCGCCAATCAGCCAGAGCGGGTCGCGGCGCCGCCAGAAGGCCAGGCCTCCCGCGACCGCCGCCAGCACCGCAAGGCTCGCCTGCATCCGCGCCGCGCGCGGATAGCTCTCCTGCCAGTGCCGCAGCAGCGGGGCGTCGTCGAGCACGAGCCGCGCCGGCTGCTCGGCGACCAGGATGTAGACGGCCGCTCCCGCGAACAATGTCGCCAATGTCAGGGCCGAAAGGCCGGCAATGCCGATTGAGGAGCTGTCTGCATGGGCGGGGGAAACGGTCTGTGCCATCGCCGTCACTCCAATGAACAGCATGCTATATATCATTGCATAGCATGCTGTTCAATTGCAATCTCGCGAGACCGAGCCCTGCATGACCAACTTCAAAACCAGCTCCGCCGGCTATCTCGCCAATCATGTCGCACGCCTGTTCGCCCGCGAGCTCGCCGAGGCGGTGCGTCCACTCGGCCTGGCGCCGGCGCAGTTCATGGTGCTGCTCGAGCTCTGGCGCGAGGAGGGCCTGACCCAGAAGGACCTGGTCGGGCGGCTCGATGTCGAGC
>JAEXUU010000205.1 GCA_023452965.1 Pseudomonadota bacterium
GCTTGTGAGCTCGCGGCACCGTCATGTCGAGCCGGGCGAAGGACAGGGACGCTGCCCTCTCGCCGGTGAAATAGCTCGGCTTTTCTGCCGGCGCGCGCGTAGTCGCAACGAAGATCGGGAAGCTGGCGACGGTGTCCCCTTGCGCCGTGTCGGCGAGAACCAGGGTACGCGGCGTGGTGCCGCAAGCGCCGAGCGCGAGCGGGGCCAGCAGGGCCAGCACGATCAACCGAAACCGGGACAACAGGCGGCACTCCAACAACCGACGACTCGTCCCATCGCCGTGCCTGCGGAGCAAGTGCCGCCAGGACACAGGCCTCCGACAATCGCGCCCTTCCGCCGCGGCCATGCTCTTGCTACCAGCAGGGCATGATCGACCTGAACGCGCTCGGCATTGCGATTCTGGCGGGCGAGCGCGCCGCGCTGGCACGGGCCATCACGCTGGCGGAGAGCCGCCGCGCCGACCATCGCGAGCTGGCGCAGGCCCTGCTGCAAAGGCTCCTGCCGCATTCGGGAAAGGCCATCCGCGTCGGCATCACCGGCGTCCCCGGTGTCGGCAAGTCGACGACGATCGACGCGCTCGGCTCCTATCTGACCGACCTTGGCCACAAGGTCGCGGTGCTGGCGGTCGACCCGTCCTCGACCCGCACCGGCGGCTCGATCCTCGGCGACAAGACCCGGATGGCCCGTCTCGCGGTCGACCCCAACGCCTATATCCGCCCGTCCCCCTCCTCAGGCACGTTAGGGGGCGTCGCCGCCAAGACGCGCGAGACCATGCTGCTCTGCGAAGCGGCTGGCTTCGACGTGGTGCTGGTCGAGACTGTCGGCGTCGGCCAGTCGGAGACGGCTGTCGCCGACCTTACCGATTTCTTCCTGGTGCTGATGCTGCCCAATGCCGGCGACGAATTGCAGGGCATCAAGAAGGGCATCATCGAACTCGCCGACATGATCGCGGTCAACAAGGCGGACGGCGCGGGCGCAACCGCCGCGCGTGCCGCTGCCGCCCAGTACAAGGCGGCCCTGCACATCCTGGCACCGGCCTCGGCGCTCTGGTCGACGCCGGTCGTAACCATTTCCGGGCTGACCGGCGACGGGCTCGACACGCTCTGGGCGAAGATCGAGGACCACCGTGCCCGCTTCGAGGCCAAGGGGCTGATCGTCGAGAAGCGCCGCCAGCAGGACGTCAAATGGATGTGGGCGATGGTCCAGGACCGGCTCCAGGCCAGGTTGCGGCACGATCCGGCGCTGAAGGCGCGCACGCCGAAGCTCGAAGCCGCCGTGGCGAGCGGAGAAACGACGCCGACGCTCGCTGCGGACGAGATCGCCCGGGCGCTCGGCCTGTAAAGGCAGCACCCAGCACGGACCTGCTCGCCAGCGCTGGAAAGCCGGACGCGAGGCGGCAACGCGGCTGAATTGGCATACCGCTTGAAACCCTTCGCTCCGATGGAGGGTTTCATGACGGTTTCGCGCCGAAATCTGCTGCGAACGGCCCTGTTTGGCACAGTCGCGGGCGCGGCCGCTCCCGCTTTGGCGCAGTCGGCGCCGCGCGCCGCCTCCCCCACGCCGCTCGGCTCGCTCGGCCTGGAGGCGTCGCAATACGGACTGCGCCCGGGCTCGACCGACGATCAGTCCCGCGCCCTGCAGAACGCGCTCGTCGAAGCGGTCAAGCGCGATGCGCCGCTGCTCGTCGCGCCCGGCCGCTACCGCATCGCCAATGTCGTGCTGCCGGAGGGCGCGCGGCTGGTCGGCGTACCGGGCGCGACCCAGTTCATCGCGGCTCAGGCTGCCCCGCTGCTCGTCGCGCGCCGGATCAAGCGGGCGGCGCTCGCCGGCGTCGGCCTCGACGGCCTCGATATCCGCGTCGGCCAGCGCAACGGGTTGATGGCGGTGGACGAGGTGCTCGATTTCGCCCTCGCCGATTGCGAGTTCACCAATGCCGGCTCGGTCGGGCTGACGCTCAATCGCACCGCCGGGCGTATAGAACGCAACCGCTTCCGCAGCATGCGCGATTCCGCTCTGTTCTCGCTGGATTCGCGCGGACTTTCGATGGAGGCCAACACGGTCGAGGATTGCGGCAACAACGGCATCCAGATCTGGCGCAGCCAGGCGGGCGACGAGCAAAGCCTGGTGCGCGGCAACCGGGTCAACCGCATCCGCAACGATGCCGGTGGCGACGGCCCGAACGGCAATGGCATCAGCCTCTACCGGGCCGGCGGCGTGATCATCGAAGGCAATACGCTGCGCGACTGCGCGCTGACCTTTATCCGCAACAATTCCGGCTCCGGCGTGCAGATGCTCGGCAATCAGGGCCGGCGCTGCGGCGAGGTCGCGCTCTATTCGGAGTTCGCCTTCGAGGGCGCGATCATCGCGGGCAACCTGGTCGAGGACTGCGCCCAGGGCGCCAACATCACCAATCTCGACCATGGCGGCAGGCTAAGCGTCTTCGCCAACAACATCGTCCGCAACGCCCAGAAGGGCCTGGCGCCGAAGGGCAAGGAGCTGATCGGCGGCATGGGCGTGCATGTCGAGGCCGAGGCCAGCGTCACCGGCAACGTCATCGAGAACGCCAGCGAGGTCGGCATCTCGCTCGGCTGGTCCTGGGGGATGCGCAACCTCGTCGCCACCGGCAACATGGTGCGCAAGACCGGGATCGGCATCTCGGTCTCGCTGGTGCCGAAGGAGCGAAACGCCCTGATCGCCAACAATGTGATCAGCGAGGCGAAGCTCGGCGCCGTCGTCGGCACCGAATACGGCAAGGCCGTCACCGGCGACCTGACCAAGGCCGAGGACCGGCGCGCCGCCGGCGTCAGGGTGGAGAGCAACGCGGTGGGCTGAGGCGTCTGGCTAGGCCTCTGCTCCGCACCAGCCGGGCAGGTGCTCGGCATCGCTCTTCTTGGCTTCAACCAGCGCCCGCTTCAGCGCCTTCCCGAAGGCGCCCTCCACGGTCGTGCGCTTGATCCGCCGGCGCAGGTGATCGGCCCAGAGAAATTCGGCGAAGGGCATCTCGGTCTTGGCGTAGCCGCCGGCGAGCCGCAGCGCTCCGGCAAGCGAGCGATAGGGATCGTCGACCAGATCGGAAATGCTGCGCGGAATATGGCCGTAGCCGCGTCGCAGCCCATCGGCGTCGAATGGGTGCATCCAGCCGCGATTGTCGAGGAAGGTCCAGAAGGCCTGCTTGTCGAGCCGGCTCAGATCGGCGAGCTGCGTCGTCAGGACATGCCGCTCCCCTTCGAGGTGCAGGGCGAGCGCCAGATGATGGTGGTCGACCAGATAGGGCCGGTTCTTGGGGCCCAGGACGACTGGGACAGCGTGCCCGCCCAGGAACAGCGCGTTCCTACCGGCGCTCTCCTCGCGCCAGCGTTTTCGCTTGGCCTCGACCTCGCGCAAGCCGACGGTCAACTGGGTCGGGCGCAGATCCGTGATCGCCGTCGCGATCAGCTGCGGCTCGATCTCGAACTTCATCAGCTCCTCCCGCCGCTGTGCTGGTCGAGGGTCCGAAGCGCCTCCTCGACACTGTGGAACAGGTGGTCTTCGCCGATTTCGGCGATGACGCCGAAGCGGCGAAGCGCCTCGAGCGCGCGCCCCGACTCGACGCGCGCAATGGCGACGGCGGTTCCGCCTTCCCGGCAGTCCCGTATCAGGGAGAGCAGCGCCTGTGCCGCAGTATAGTCGACCGCAGCGATACCGCCGGCCTCGAGCACGAACAGCGCCGGCCGCCGCTGCGCGATCAGTTCCATCATGCCGTGCCTGAAGCTCTCGGCATTGGCGAAGAGCAAGGGCGCCTGGAAGGCCGCGACCAGCACGCCAGCCTCGTTCTGCGTCGCATAGCCGTCTCCCGGCGGCCACCAGATCGTCGTCCCGGGCAGGCGCCCGAGCTCGAGCGGCCGGCTGCGCGTGGTCATCCAGACGCCGTGCAGCAGCGAGAGTGCGATGCCGATGGCGACGCCGGTCTCGATCGGCAGCCAGATGATCGCCACGGCGGTGAGCGCGATGAGTGCGAACTCCGCCGGCGACTGCCGCGCGATGGCGCGGATCTGCCGGAGGCGGAAGATGCGCTGGGCGATGAAGAGCAGCACCCCGGCCAGGGCCGCGACCGGCACCTGCGCCAGTAGCGAGCCGCCGGCAACCGCCAGCACCAGCACGATGGCGGCAGCCAGCAGCGCGACGCGCTGCGAAGCGCCACCGCTTTCGACGACCACGGCCGTGCGCGGCGGGCTGGCATTGACCGGAAAGGCGCCGGCGAGGCCGGAGAGGAGATTGCCCGCGCCGAGGCCGACGAAATCGCGATCGATCCGCGGTTCGGCGCCTTCACTGTCAGGGAAGGACCTGCTTACCGTCGCCGTCTGCATCATCACGACCAGCGCAAGCAAAAGAGCGAGCGGCACCAGGCCGCGCAAATCGGCCCAGTCGAAGTGCGGCCAGGCCAGCTCCGGCCATCCCGAGGGCAGGACGCCGAGAACCGCGACGCCCCGTGCCGCCAGCCCGAACAGCGCGACGGCGGCGGTGGCGGCCGCCAGCGCGATCAGCGCGCCGGGCAGGCGGGGCGCCAGGCGCTCGCACAGATTCATCGTCGCCAGGGTGAACAGGCCGATCGCGAGGGTAAACGGGTTGGCATCGCCGATCCGGCTCCAGATCGCCTGGACCTGCCCGGCGATGTGGTGCCCACCGCCGGGAATGCCGAGCAGCCCGGGGAGCTGCGAGACCGCGATATGAACCGCGATGCCGGCAAGGAAGCCGGTCAGAACCGGCACCGAAAGCAGGTCGGCGATCCAGCCGAGCCTGAGACCGCCGGCGATCAGCAAGGCGATGCCGACGAGCAGCGCCAGGAGCGCGGCAGCACCCGGCGGAATGGCGCCGCTCGCGGCAAGCGCCGCCAGGCCGCTGACGAAGATGGGCGTGATCGTCGAATCGGCGCCGGCCGTCAGCA
>JAEXUU010000374.1 GCA_023452965.1 Pseudomonadota bacterium
GAAGGGCTGGATCCGGGCGCTGAAGGGCCATGTCCAGGACCTGTCGAGCCTCTCCTTCAAGGGCGATGACGGCTTGCGCACGGCCTTCTTCACCGAGACAACGGCGAAGATCCTGGTGATGGCGACGAATGGCAAGGTCTTCACCCTGGAGGCCTCGAAGCTGCCCGGCGGGCGCGGCTTCGGCGATCCGATCCGCCTGATGATCGAGCTGGAGGAAAGCGCCGAGATCGTCGCCGCCTTCCCCTATCGGCCAGGGCTGAAGCTGCTGATGGCGACGACCGAGGGGCGCGGCTTCGTGGTCTCGAGCGACGACATCGTCGCCAACACCCGCAAGGGCAAGCAGGTGCTGAACGTCGACGCGCCGGTCGAGGCCATGCTCGCAGTGCCGGCCGAGGGTGACCATGTCGCGATCATCGGCCAGAACCGCAAGCTGCTCTGCTTCCCGATCTCGGAAGTCGCGGAGATGAGCCGCGGCAAGGGCGTCAAGCTGCAGCGCTACAAGGATGGCGGGCTTTCCGACGCGAAGGTCTTCACCCTGGCCGACGGGCTGACCTGGCTCGACACTTCGGCGCGGACCTGGACGGTGCCGCAGGCCGAGCTGATCGACTGGCTCGGCCATCGCGCCGAATCCGGCCGGCTGCCGCCCAAGGGCTTCCCGAAGAACAACAAGTTCGGCGGGTAAGCGACGCAGCAGCCGGCTGGCTTTCCGGCGCTATCGGCCGGTCTGCTGCGGCGTCGGCCAGCCGACCGAGCGGCCAAGATCCGTGGTGTGGCAGGCCGAGAGGGCGAGCGCCAGCAGGCTGGCGGCGATCAGGCGTGACATGAATTGCTCCGAGGCGAGGGGTGAGGATAGCGCGGGCCGGAATCCGCCAATGGTCGGCGCCGGCATGGATGTCTCCGTCGAAAGGCCCGAGGATTGGCGGGTGGCCTGCGACTATCGTCAGACGGAAATCGGGGCTAAGACCGGAAACACAAGTAGAATGAAGTTTCTGGTATAGTATGGAAAATCAGACTATTGGGCCGCAGCGCTCCGGCGACGATGCCGAGAGTGCCGAGGAATCAGAGACTTGTCCCGATTCCGCGACGGTCGAACGGTTCCATACCGCGATGCGCATCCTGACCGGCAAGTGGAAGGGGGAAATCCTCTGGCGGCTTGGGCACGGGACTTTGCGCTTCGGCGAGCTGCGCCGCGCTATCCCGGGCATCACGCAGCATATGCTGACCACCCAGCTGCGCGATCTGGAGGCGCACGGCCTGGTCAAACGCACGATCTATCCGGAAGTGCCGCCGCGCGTGGAGTATGCGGTGACGCCGGCCGCGCGCGAACTCGGCCCTGTCTTCCGCGAGATCAAGGCCTGGTCGGACAGGCACGCGGACACGCTCAAGCTGATGGCCTGAGCGCGACGGGCGCCTGATTGTTGCGGTTTAGCAGCGGCTTGCGAGCAGGCGCTGAATCGATTTGAGACTCTCTTGAATCGAGTTCTCAGCGGATCGACTGGCCCACCAGTCCGACTTCCAGCCCGAGCGTCAGCTTGTCGGTGACCGCCCATTCGACGCCCGCGCGCGCTTCCGGCCTGACCGCGATGTCCGAGCGGGAGAAGGGCGCCGAGAACGGTGTCGGACCGTAGCGATAGGTCTCGTTGGCGGCGGCCATGCCGAACTTGGTGTAGAGCAGCACGTCGGGCGTCGCGAGCACGCCGGCCTTGATCTGGAAGGCGCCGGCGATGTCCTGCGTATAGCTCGCCTGGCCGAAGCCCGGGCTGTTGTAGCCGCCGAAGCTCGGAGCATATTCCAGCGCCCCGACGATGCCGTAGACGAAGTCGCCGTCGCGCCACATCTTGCCGCCTTCGAGCCCGATCGTCGGGCCGGCGGTGGTGCCGAACTGCTTCGAGCTGATGACCTGGAAGCCGCTCGAGATCCGCGCGTAGGAGCCTTCCCATTTCACGCCGCCTGGCGCCAGCGTGGGCGCCGACCAGGCGAAGCTGGGCAATGTCCCAAACCCCATGAAGGGCAGGAAGGCCTGTGCCTGGGCGGGTCGGCTGGCAAAGGCAAGGCCGGCAATGACGGCGATGCCTGTCACTCGTGCCATGATAGCGGGCGCGCTCATGCTCATGGTTTAGCAGGAGAGGGAGCGATTGTCGCGCTTTTGTGGCGGGCCGCTGGTCGCATCAGGCGACTTTGGTCTTCAGCCGCAGGAAGCGCATCGTCCGGTCGGCGGTCGCGGCATCGAGCCTGCCATAGTCCCGCAGATCGTCCTCGATCGTCTTGGCCGCGAAGAAGAGCCGGCGTCCGCGCAGGCTGAGCATCGCGCGGAAGGTTTCCGCGTCGAGGTTGAGCGCGCGGCCGAGAACGGCGATGCCACTGACGTCGCGCTGGAGCAGCACGCGGAGCGCCTGTTCATTGCTGATATCCGCAGCGGAGGCGAGAACCTGAGCGAGGTGGAAGGCCCGGTCCTCGTCGGCCAGCATGGTCACGACCTCCGGCAGGGTGCGGACCTGCGCGCGCAGATCGGACAGCAGCAGCTTGACCTCCAGCCGCTGCTGCCGCGCCTGCTTGGCGAGATCGGCGGAATCCTTGCTGCGCTCGCCTTGTTCCGCGACCTGCTCGACGATGCGGAGCACGCGCTGGACCCGCTGTGGCGAGAGGTCGCTGCGGCGCGCCAGCGCTTCGCCGACAGCGACGTCGTCGCCGCCGCGCTGGAGCAGCCGGTCGAAGCCATGGTCGGAGAACTGGGCGCCTTCGTTGCCGCTGACGGTCCGCAGCACGCCGCTGTCGCCACGCTCGACCAGGATGTCGGTGACACTTTCGGAAAGGCGGGCGCGCTCGGCGATCGCGGTCAGATGCGCCTGCGTCTGGCTGACGGCGATGGCGGCGAGGTCGGTATCGGTCAGAACCGGCGAGAGCTTGAGCACGAGCTTCGCCACTTCGGAATCGGCGTCGCTGGCCAGCGAGACCGCGACCTCATGCGGCAGGCTCGGCGTCGCCGCGACGCTGTCGGCGTATTGCTTGCGGTCTTCGCTCTCGAGATGCGGCAGGGTGCGCAGCGCGATGTCGCCGTAATGCGACTTGGAGGTGTCGCTGGGTTCGCCGTCGAGCAGGAACAGGTCGGTCACGGCATTGAGGAGCTGGCGCCGCGAGTCCGATGACATGTCCGCCGGCATGCGGGAAAGCGACTGCAACATGGGTAGGTCCGGCCATTATGAGCGCGCGACGCCGCGAGCGAAGACCGCAACCTGCCCCAGGTCCATTTGATTTAGTCTTAAGCCGACCGGCCAATTTGGGCCGTTCGCCAAGTATTGTGCGCGCACGCGTCAAGGGGACCCGCAGGGGGCTTCCTGCGAGGTCCGCCCCGGAACTTCCTCCCGAGCGCCACGTTTTCGCGGCACCGGTCACGGCATGGTGGCGGCCGAAGAATCTTGCCCGGAGCTTTGCGTGAACTGTCCTGCCCGAGACGATGTGTGTCTTCCCGAAATGTCGCAGCCGTCGCGCCGGGAGGCGGCGGCCAGCCCGCCCTCGCGTCGCTCGATTCTCGCGCTCCTCGCCTCGACCGCCATGCTTGCTCCGCCAGCGCTCGCCCAGAACCCAGCCACGCCATCGGGCGGGAACGCGGCGGACGGTCAGCCACCCGGTACGCCGCGCCCCGGCACCTTCAGCTATGCGGAGGTCGTCAATCAGGCACGCATCCTGGCCGAGCGCCCCTTCGACGACGCGCAGCCCGATATTCCGGACGCGCTGAGGGCGCTGACCTATGACAGCTATCGCGAGATCAGGTTCCGCCGCGACAAGGCGCTCTGGCAGAATGACGGAACGGATTTCCGTCTGCAGCTCTTCCATCTCGGCTTCCTGCACGATCGGCCGGTCCAGATCCACGTCGTGTCGAACGGCAATGCGATTCCGATTCCCTACAACATGGCGCTGTTCGAGTTCGGCAAGGCGCCGGTGCCGCAGAAGCTGCCGGTGTCGCTGGGTTTCGCCGGCTTTTCCGTCACGACGACGCTGAACAGCCTGAAGCTGCAGGACGAGGTGATCTCGTTCCTCGGCGCCAGCTATTTCCGCTTTCTCGGGCGCGGCCATCGCTACGGCCTGTCGGCACGGGCGCTCGCGCTCGATGTCGGTGGCGAGGCGGATGAGGAGTTTCCGTTCTTCCGTTCGCTCTGGCTGGAGCGGCCGAAGCCGGAAAGCGTCGATCTGGTCGTCTATGGACTGGTCGATTCACCCTCGGTCAGCGGAGCCTTCCGCTTCGTGGTGACGCCCGGCCCGCAGACCAGCATCGCGGTGACGGCGACGATCATTCCGCGCAAGCCGATCCAGCGCATCGGCATCGCGCCGCTGACCTCGATGTTCCTCGCCGGCGAGGGGGACCGCGAGCAGCGCACCGATTTTCGTCCCGAGATCCACGATTCCGACGGGCTGATGCTCCACACCGGCGTCGGCGAATGGATCTGGCGGCCGATCCGCAACCCGAAGGCGCTGACCATCTCCTCCTTCCACGACAGGAACCCGCGCGGCTTCGGCCTGATCCAGCGCGACCGCGAGTTCGGCCATTACCAGGACCTCGAGGCGCACTACCATGCGAGGCCGGGCTACTGGATCGAGCCGGTGGGCGAATGGGGCGAGGGCCGCGTCGACCTGATCGAGATCCCGACGCAGGGCGAGGAATTCGACAACATCGTCTGCTGCTGGACGCCGAAGACGCCGCTGGAGCCGGGGCGCCAGACCGAGCTGAGCTACCGGATGACGAGCGTCTCGACGACCGAGACCTTGCACGGCATGGGTCAGGTCCAGAGCAGCTTTGCGGCGGACGATGCGGTGGATACCGCTGCCGGGCTGGTCCGAAAGCGCTTCATCGTCGATTTCAACGCCGGCGATCTCGAATTTTACCTGAGCGATCCCAAGCGTGTCTCCGCGGTGGCCACGGTCTCGGTTGGCTCGGTCACCAACACGATTCTCGATCCCAATTATGCGGCGAAGGGCTTCCGGGCGATCGTCGACGTCGCGCTGCGCCCCGGCGAAAGCACCGATCTGCGCCTCTTCCTGCGGACGCCCTTGCGCTCGCTGACGGAGACCTGGACCGCCAGTTGGTCGGCTCCCGGCTCCGCACCGCCGCCGGCCGCCAGCCGCGGCTGATCGTCTTCAGGCGGCCGGCAGGCAGGCCGGCCCGAGCGGCTCGAAGCTCTTATAGGTCAGGATGAACTCCTGGTGCCCGAGCTCTTCCGACTTGGTCCGCGCGCCCTGCGCCAGCGAGACGACGAGGTCGCGGATTTCCGTGCCGACCTCGTCGAGGCTGGCGCGGCCTTCGAGAATGCGGCCGGCGTCGACATCCATGTCGTCGCTCATCCGGCGATAGGTCTCGGGATTGGCGCAGATCTTCACGACCGGCGAGATCGCCGAGCCGACGACCGAGCCGCGGCCGGTGACGAACAGCACGCAATGCGCACCGCAGGCGATCAGCTCGGCGATCTCGGCATTGTCGTTGATGTTGGGGAAGCCGAAGCGGACCTCGCCATCCGGCACCACGTCGAGAAGATAGAGCCCGCCCTTGGGTGGGATGTCGCCCGGCTTGATCAGGCCGGAGATCGGCGATGCCCCCGATTTGGCATAGGCGCCCATCGACTTCTCCTCGATGGTCGAGAGACCACCCTCGGCATTGCCGGCGGCGAAGGAGCCGTAGCCGAGCGTCGCATAGTAGCGGGCCGCCTTGGCGACGGATTTCTCCAGCTCGACGCCGAGCTCGGGCGTGATGGCGCGGGCGGCCATGATGTGCTCGCAGCCGATCAGCTCGCCGGTCTCCTCGAAGATGCAGGCGGCGCCCTCCGCGATCAGCTGGTCGAAGGCGCGGCCGGCCGCCGGGTTGCCGGTGATGCCGGAGGTGCCGTCGGAGCCGCCGCAGACCGTGCCGATCACCAGTTCGCTCACCGCCATCGGCACCGTCTCGGCCTCGTCGAGCAGGGCGCGCTGCTCCTCGACCCAGGTGCGGCCCTCCTTGATCGAGGCGCGGGTGCCGCCGGTGCCCTGGATGACGATGGTCTTGACCGGTCGGCCGGTGGCGCGGACGACGCGCTCCAGCGCATACTTATTGAAGCTCTCGCAGCCGAGCGAGATCAGCAGCACCGCCCCGACATTGGGATGGGTGCAGAGCTGCTCCATCATCCGCTCGGCGTAAGGGTTCGGGTAGCAGCCGGGAAAGCCGATCGCGTGGACCTGGTTCTCGCGCCAGGGCAGGGCGATCTCGCGCGCAACGTGATGGGCGCATTCGACGAGATAGGCGACCGCGACGACGTTGCGGATGCCCTTGCGGCCGTCGCTGCGCAGATAACCCCTGAGCTCGCTCATTGGGTCGCTCCTGCCTTGCGCTCGTCTTCGAGATGATAGGTCGGCGTGTAGTCGCTTCGCATGTTCTGGACATGGACATGGCTGCCGGCGGCGATGGCGACCGTCGCGACGCCGATGGGCGCGCCGTATTTCAGGATCTTTTCGCCGGGCGCGATCGCCCGGCGAGCGACCTTGTGTGCCAGGGGCACATCGCGGTCGAGCGTCGCCGCGCCCGTTCCGGTCTCGATCGCCTCGCCGGCTGGCAGGCGGGTGCGCGCGACGAAGACGTTGTCGCGGGCGTCGAGCAGGATCAGGCGCGGGTCATGGGTCATCAGAACTTGCCGAACTGCAGATAGGCCTGCTGGGGATCGGTTCCGGCGAGGATCGCAGTGCGGACCTTGTTCTCGGCGGTGATCGCGGTCTCGGACTTGGTCAGCACTTCCTCGATGATCTCGGCGGGAATGCGGACGACGCCGTCGCGGTCGGCCAGGATGTAGTCGCCCGGGCGGATCCAGACATCGCCGATCTTGATCGGCTCGTCGACCGCCTTGGGCTGCCAGAAGCCGACGATGTCGCGCGGCGTATAGGCCTTGAAATAGACCTGATAGCCCATGTCGATCATGAACTCGGTGTCGCGGGCGAGGCCGTCGATGACGCAGCCGCGCACGCCCTTGTTCTTCAGCGTCTCGGCCGAGAGCTCACCCATCAGCGCGCAGCCCTCGGTGTTGGGCTGGCAGACCCAGACATGGCCGGGCTTGGCGCGCGAGAGCAGGCCGGTCCAGGCCAGCAGTGTCTCATGCGCGTCGAACTCGCCGGTCTTGCCCTCGAGGGTGAAGGCCGGACCCGCCAGCTTGGTGCCGGGCAGGAGCGGACGCAGCTCCGGCGGCAGGGTGAAGTCCTTCAGCCCCATTTCGCGCAGAATGTCGTGGATCACGCCGGTGTAGCAGCGCTCGAGGCGCTCGGTCAGCTGGTCGACCATGTTTCCTCCAATACGGGCTGCCAGAGAGAGGGCGGCAGCCTTCGCGGCTACCTATCGCCCGTTGTCTCCTGCCCGGGCAAGTGTTCGTTCTGCAGCCCGGCTGTGCATCTCAAACGATTTAGATGTGGCTGAATCGAGGCTAGACATGCCTCCCGTTTTTCCGGCGCGAGCAGCGCGCTTTTCAGCCGACGCGTTCCCAGCCCTGCGGCATCAGCCGCTCCTGCGGCAGGAAGCGGGCCTTGTAGGCCATTTTCGGCGAACCATCGACCCAATAGCCGAGATAGACGTAAGGCAGGCCGAGCTTGCGGGCGCGCTCGACATGGTCGAGCACCATGAAGGTGCCGAGCGAGCGGATTTCCAGATCGGGATCGTAGACCGAATAGACCATGGAGAGCCCGTCGTTCAGCCGGTCGGTCAGCGCCAGCGCGTAGAGATCGCCCTGGCCGCGTCCGGTGAAGCCGCTGTCGGGGCCGCGCCGGCGGTATTCGACCAGGCTGGTCTCGACATGGGTGTCCTCGATCATCATCGCGAAATCGAGCGCCGACATCGTCGCCATGCCGCCTTCCGGGTGGCGCACGTCGAGATAGCTGCGGAACAGCGAATAATGCTCCGAACGCGGCTGCGGCGGCAGCGCTTCGCCGATCAGGTCGCTGTTGCGCGACAACACCTTGCGGAAGCCGCGCGACGGGCGGAAATCGTCGACGACGATCCTGACCGAGACGCAGGCCCGGCAGGTCTCGCAGGCCGGACGATAGGCGATGCTCTGCGAGCGTCGGAAGCCGCCCTGCGAGAGCACATCGTTGAGGTCGCGCGCCCGGCCGCCGACGAGATGGGTGAACACCTTGCGCTCCTCGCGGCCCGGCAGATAGGGGCAAGGTGTCGGCGAGGTCAGATAGAATTGCGGAGCATCCCGCAGGGGCCGCGTCACGTTCGAAGGGCTCCGTCAATCGCTCGCAGCGAGTTTAGCACCCGCTGCGGCGGCAACAAGCTCTCCACATGGGTCAGGCGCGTACCACCACCAGCCCGGTCAGCAGATCGTGACCGAGGCGCCGGTCGGAGCGCGCCAGCCCGCAGAGAATGTCGAGGAACCAGAGCGCGACCGTGCCGGCCGCGACATAGAAGAACAGCGCGTGCACCGCAGCCGCCAGTGCATCGGGGCGTCCGCCGGTGGCGGTCTCGACCCGGATCCCAGCCATCCGCATGCCGAACGTCGCCTGCTTGCGCCCGCCGATCGTCAGCGCCGCATAGCCGAGCGCGACGCCGATGGTCGCTCCGCCCATCAGCAGCCATGTCAGTCCGAAGGTGACGATACCGAGAATGCCCAGCAGGACGAGGACCATCCAGGTCAGGAAGAACAGGATGACGACGTCGCCGATCCAGGCGAAGAGCCGCGAGCCGAGCACGCCGCGCGTATCCTGCACCGGGCGCTCCTCCACGGGGAGCGTCTGCTGGCGGTAGGAAGAGGGCTGGCTCATCGGGTGGTCGACCTTCCTTTGTCTCGTGCGGGCAAGCTGCTGATCGGAATTGGCGCCCGCACCGACAATGTTTGATCAGCCTCCCGGTTCCGCAAGTCCGCGATGCCGAAAAGTGCAAGCGGCTTTCGCCCAGGATCACGCACTGGTCCGTTGAGAAGGAGACCGATTCACGCTCCCGAAGTGTCACCGGCCGGAGCGATCGGTCTCCTGGCCGCGCGGATAGATTCGCCGCGGCGCAAAACCTTCCCGGCACAGCGCCTGCTCGATCGCCGCGGTATGGTGCTCGTCGCGGGTCTCGACGGTGACGTCGAGTGTCACGCCCTTCGCCGGCACGTCGAGGAAGAGCCGGCCATGGCTGACCTCGAGGATATTGGCGCCGAGCGTGCCGAGCAGGCTCGCGACTTTGCCGAGCAGGCCCGGCCGGTCGCTGGCCGTCAGGCGGAAGGCGGCGATGCGCTGCTCGCGCTCGAGTTCGCGGACCATGATGGCAGCGAGCAGCCGCGTGTCGATATTGCCGCCGGTCAGAACGAGCCCGACCTTGCGGCCGCGATAGCGCTCCGGCTGCTGCAGCATGGCGGCGAGCCCGGACGCCCCCGCGCCCTCGGCGAGCGTATGCTGCAGGGTGGCATAGGCGTTGACGGCGCGCTCGATCAGATCCTCGCCGACCAGTACGATGTCGGAGGCCAGCTCCCTGACGATCGGCAGGGTCTGCACGCCGACCGTCTTCACCGCGATACCCTCTGCGAGCGTCGCGCCGCCGATCGGTAGCTCGGCTGTGTGCATGGCGTTGTGGAAGGATGGGTAGAGCGCGGCCTCGATGCCGATCAGCTCGATCCCCGGCTTCAGCGCCTTGGCGGCGACCGCATTGCCG
Organism: Pseudomonadota bacterium; assembly: GCA_023452965.1. Next base: position 9,638 of record JAEXUU010000374.1, read on the forward strand.
GCCATCAGCCCGCCGCCGCCGATCGGGATCAGCAGGACGTCGAGATCCGGCGCCTCGCGCAGCATTTCGAGCGCGACCGTGCCCTGGCCGGCCATCACCGCTGCGTCGTCATAGGGGTGGACGAAGACCAGCCCCTTCTCCTGCGCCAGCTTGCGTGCCTGCTCGGCGGCTTCGAACAGGGTTTCGCCGAAGAGCACGACCTCGGCGCCATGGGCGCGGGTGTTCTCGACCTTCACCAACGGCGTCGGCTCCGGCATTACGATCGTCGCCGGGATGCCGAAGCGCCTGGCATGATAGGCGACCGCCTGGGCGTGATTCCCGGCCGACATCGCGATCACGCCGCGGCGCTTCTCCTCGTCTGAGAGGCTGAGCAGCTTGTTCACCGCCCCGCGTTCCTTGAACGAGGCGGTGGCCTGCATGTTCTCGTGCTTGACCAGGACCTCGGCTCCGGTGAGGGCCGAGAGGCGTGGTGCCGGCATCAGCGGCGTCTTCAGCACATGGCCTTCGATGGTGCGCGCCGCAGCCTCGATATCGGCGAAGCTGACGGCGAATGCGGTCTCTGCCACGTTTTCCCCCCGGAGCGCTTTCAGACTTGGCGCGGCGACAG